>CAYVPL010000317.1:0-2747 GCA_964453755.1 uncultured Planctomycetales bacterium | reverse complement strand
GCGCGGCTGGCCGTGATGGAAGGGCGCACGCTCGCGATCGCCACCTACAACACGAAGTTGGACGACGAGTTTCGCATCGCCAGCCAGGATCCGGCCGAGCGCAAAGCAGTTGAGCAGGGCATGGCGGCCGTGGAGGCGCGCATCGACGCCGACATGGATCCCTATCTCGCGGCCAGCCGCCGCGACGTGGACGAGATCGTCAGTCCTGCGGAGCTGCGGCCCTGGCTGTCCTGCCTGGTCGAGGCCGCCTACCAGTCCCAGGGCGCGCGCCGCATGAAGAATCCGCGCATCTGGTCGCTGCACGATCTCGATTTGCTCGGCGCGGAGCGCGCGTGAGCGAATCCGCGCTGACGGCGCGCCTGCGCAGCCTGCCCGACGGCAGCCAGGAACTGCTGGCGCCCGCGGTCGGCTGGTGGCAGCAGGCTCCGGCGCGCGGCGCACTGCTGAAGGAAGGCGAGCGCGCCGGCGTGCTGCTGGCGCTGGGACTGACGCGCGACGTTCTGGTGCCGCCGGGAGTGCGCGGACGCGTCGCCGAAGAACCGCCGCGCCTGCGCCGCGAGCCGGTCGAGTTCGGTCAGGTGCTGCTGCTCCTGCAGCCGCTCGCCGACGCAGCGGGAGCCCCCGCGGCGCCCGCCAGCGAGGCTACGACGGGCGGGCGGCTGCTCTGCGCCAGCCAGGCCGGCCGCTTCTGGCGCCGCCCCGATCCGGCCGCGCCCGATTTCATCGCCGCAGGCGAGATCGCAGAAGTCGGCCGCACGCTCGGCCTGCTGGAAGTGATGAAGACTTTTCAGCCGGTTCCATACCGCGCCGAAGGCGGCCTGCCGGCGCGCGCGCGCCTGCTGCGCTGGCGCGTCGCCGACGGCGCCGAAGTGGCGGAAGGCGAGGCGCTGGCCGAGTTCGAGCCGGCCTGAGCCGTCCCCTGCCCCCCCTGCCTTCCCCCCCCCGCTCAGCGCGCGAGACGCGCTTCGAAGACGATGGGATCGAGCGGCTCGAAGTAGCCGCTGATGTGCAGCCGCCGCGGGCGCTTCGACTCGCTGGCGAAGCTGTACTTGATCCATGCCTCCTGCCCGGACACGAAACTGACGCCGGTCTGCCAACGCAGCGGCAGCTTGAGTTCGGCCAGCGGCGAGTCGAAGACCACCAGGCGCTCGCTGCCGTGCACGCACTCGAGCCACATGCGGTCATCGGGCGCAGTGCCGACCGGGAGAAGTTCGTGAGAGAGCAGCCACAGATCCGTGAGCACGAAGCGCTGGCCCTCCGGCACGCGCAGCAGCATGGCCGGCACCTCGTCCTCGAGGTTGATGGTCAGCCAGTGCGGGGTGCGGTCGCTATAGGTGAGCCGGATCGGGTAGACCTCCGACACGGTTTTGGGCTCCTGAGCCGGCGGCGCGGCGCCGAGGCGCACGCCGAGAACCGCGACGATGCCGAGCACGAGCCCGGCGAAAAGACCGAGGAGGCTGTTGCGCATGGGGTACGGCGCCTCCAGTGTACGGCGCAGTTACTCTGACGGCGGTGCGGCGGGTCCTCGTCCTGAATCTGGTCGGTCTGACGCCCCGGCTCGTGCAGAGCGGCGCCATGCCCGCCGTGGCGGCCCATGCCAAGCGCCACGGCTTGCGCGCGCTGCAGCCGGACCTGCCGGCGGTCACCTGCACGGTCCAGGCCTCGATGCTGATGGGCGTGCCCCCGTCCGTGCACGGCGCGGTCGGCAACGGCTGGTATGCCCGCGATCTGGCCGAAGTCGGCTTCTGGCGCCAGTCCGTGCGCCTGGTGGATCAGGAGGGCCGCCTGCCGGGCGTGTTCGCGCGGTGGCGGCGGGCGCATCCGGAATCCCCCGGCGCGCAGATGTTCTGGTGGTGGAATCTGCCCAGCCAGGCCGACCTCTCGGTGACCCCGCGCCCGACCTACTGGGCCGACGGCCGCAAGGGGCCGGACGTGCACGCCCATCCCACTTCCTTGCGCCAGCGGCTGCAGGAGCGCTGCGGCGAATTTCCGCTCTTTGACTTCTGGGGGCCGCGCGCCGGCATCGCCAGCACGCGCTGGATCGCGCGCGCCACGCTGGACGTGCTGCAGGAGGACCGCCCGGGCCTCACCTTGGCCTATCTGCCGCACCTCGACTACGACCTGCAGCGCTTCGGGCCCGACGGCCCGGAAGCCGTGCGCGCCGCCAGCGAGCTGGACGCGGCAGTCAAACCGTTGATCGACTGGGCCGCCGGCGAGGATGCCGACCTGCTGATCGTGAGCGAGTACGGCCTCAGCGCCGCGGCGCGCGCCGTCGAGCCCAATCGCGCGCTGCGCGCCGCCGGCCTGCTGGCGGTGCATCCGGCCCGCAACGGCGCGCTGCTGGACCCGGGCAACTCGCGCGCCTTCGCCGTCTGCGACCACCAGTGCGCGCACGTCTACGTGGCTCAAGCCGCAGACCTGCCGCGCGTCACGGAAATTTTGTCAAATCTGCCCGGCGTCGAGCGCGTGTTCCAGCGCGCCGAGCTGGCGGCGCTCGGCCTCGACCATCCGCGCAGCGGGGAACTGTTCCTGCTGGCGGCGCCGGGCGCGTGGTTCGCTTATCCCTACTGGAATGCGGCGCAGGGCGACCAGGAGCCCGATTTCGCGCGCACCGTGGACATCCACCGCAAGCCCGGCTACGACCCCTGCGAGCTGCTGCTGGATCCGGAGCGCCCTGCGCTGAAGCTGCAGTTGGGCGCCAAGCTGCTGGCCAAGAAGCTGGGTTTCCGCACGCTCTTCAATCCGGT
>CAYVPL010000316.1:0-2751 GCA_964453755.1 uncultured Planctomycetales bacterium | reverse complement strand
GCCGCCTTCCGCGCCGATCAGGAGCGCCTCGCTGCGCTCGAGGCCGAGCTCAAGGCGCCGTCTGACAAATTGCTCGAGCGCATCCAGAACCTCAAGCAACAGGTCAAGGAGGCGCGCGCCAAGAGCGCCGCCGCCGCTCCCGACGCTTCGGGCGTGCTTGCCGAACTGCCGCCGGCCGGCTCCTTTGCCTGGAAGCATCTGGCGAATCTGGATGCGGAAGCCCTGCACCTGCTGGCCGACGGCCTCCGCGGCAAGACGCTGAACGAGGTGGTGCTGCTGACCGGCGGCGGGCCCGATGCCGTGCCCTTCATGCTGCTCTGCCGCCCGGGCAGTCCGCGCAAGGCCGGCGACCTGGCCAAGATCTTCGGCCGCCTGGTGGGCGGGGGGGGCGGCGGCCGCCCCGACTACGCCCAAGGCCAGGGCACCCAGGGCGGGCAGCTGGCAGCCGCTGTGGCGGCCTTTCAGACGGAGTTGGGGCTGGCTGCGGGCGCTCCTTGACCGGGAGGCCCGATTTTCGGAGAATGTCCGGCTCCATTCAGGATCCAACCCCTTTCGGGCCAGGATCGAAGGAGTTCCCATGGCGAATCCGAAGCGTCGACACTCGCACTCCCGCACCGGCAAACGGTCGGCGGCCAAGCGTCCCATCGCGATGCAGCTGCGCCCCTGCGCGCGCTGCAGCGCCCAAGGCCGTTCCCACACGGTCTGCGGCAACTGCGGCCACTACGCGGGCCGCGAGGTCGTCGTCAAGGACGAGTTCTAGGCCAGGGCTCCCGCGATGAAAATCGCAGTGGACGTGCTGGGCGGCGATTACGCCCCGCAGGAGATCTTGATCGGCCTGGCCGCCGCCATGAACAGCGGCGAGTTCAGCGCCGACGAGTTGCTGCTGGTCGGGCCGGATGAGTTGATCCAGCGCGAGCTCAAGGCGCTCGGCGTCGCCACCGTGCCGCAAGTGCTGCACACGGACCAGGTCATCGAAGGCCACGAGCGCCCGGTCGAGGGCCTGCGCGCGAAGCCGCGCGCCACGGTGGCCCTCTGCGTCGAAGCGGTGCGCGGCGGCCAAGCCGGCGGCTTCGTCGCCTTCGGCAACACCGGCGCCACGGTCGCGGCTGCCACCATGGGCCTCGGCCTGCTGGCCGGACTGAAGCGGCCGGGCATCGCCGTCACCATGATGGGCGAGGGCGGGCGCTTCGCGCTGCTCGACGTCGGCGCCAATCCGGCGCCCAAGCCGCTGCACCTCTTCCAGTACGCCCTGATGGGCGCGGCCTATGCCCGCGACCTGCTGCAGAAGCCGCGCCCGCGCGTCGGCCTGCTGAACATCGGCGGCGAGGCCACCAAGGGCAATCCGCTGCTGAAGGAAACCTATCAGGCGCTGGCCGCGGCGCAGGAAGAGAAGTTCGAGTTCGTCGGCAACGTCGAGGGCAACGAGATCTTCATCGGCAAGGCCGACGTCTTCGTCACCGACGGTTTCGTCGGCAACATGGTCCTGAAAGTCGTCGAAGGTTTCGCCGAGTACATGGTGCACACCGCTTCCAAGGCGGGCGCGGGCGAAGGCCTCAAGTCCACCTTGCGCCGCATGATGGGCGCCGCGGACTTCAGCGAAATCGGCGCCGCCACCCTGCTCGGCGTCAACGGCGTGGTCCTGATCGGACACGGCCGCTCGAAGGCGAACGCGGTGGCTCCGGCCCTGCGCATCGCCCGCGAAGAGCTCAAATCGGGCGTCAACAAGCACATCATCGAACTGGTCGCCGCGCACGGCGCCCAGGCGCCCGTCCAGGAAGCCTGATGCTGCCGGGCCGGCCGGTCGGGATCGCGGGCCTCGGCTTCGAGGTTCCGGCCCGTCGCGTGCAAAATTCCTGGTTCACGCGCTACATCGAGACCAGCGACGAGTGGATCGTGCAGCGCACGGGCATCCGCGAGCGGCGCTGGCTGGACGACGGCCAAAACCCCAGCGACCTCTTCATCGGCGCCGGCCGCAAGGCCCTCGAAGCGGCGAAGGTCCGGCCCGAAGACGTGGATCTGGTGATCGTCGCCACCGTGTCCGGGGACTTCCAGGGCATTCCGGCCGTGGCCAGCATCGTGCAGGACAGGCTCGGCTGCACGCGCGCCTCGGCCTTCGATCTTGCGGCCGGCTGCGCCGGCTTCCTCTATGGAATGGGCACGGGCGCGCAGTTCGTCGCCAGCGGCATCTACAACAACGTCCTGGTCATCGGCGGCGAGGGATTGTCGCGCATCTGCGACATCTACGACCGCAACTCCGTGATCTTGTTCGGCGACGGCGCCGGCGCGGCGCTGCTG
This sequence comes from uncultured Planctomycetales bacterium, assembly GCA_964453755.1. GTDB lineage: Bacteria > Planctomycetota > UBA1135 > UBA1135 > UBA1135 > JAQBVK01. The sequence goes on along the minus strand of CAYVPL010000316.1, from coordinate 456 downwards.
CGCCCGCACGCCGATTGTCAACAAGGCCTGATCGAAGCGCTGACGCTCGGCTCCGACGGCACGGGCTCGGATTTCATCATCCGGCCGCGCGGCGGCACCGCCGAGCCCATCACGCCGGAAATCCTCTCGGAAGGCACTCACATGGTCCGCCTCAAGGGCCGCGAGGTCTATCGCTTCGCCGTGGACCGCATGACGACGCTGATCGCCTGGGCCATGGAAGGGCAGGATCCGGAGCAGCTCGGCCTGGTCGTGCCGCACCAGGTCAACGCGCGCATCCTCGAGACGGCCACGCAGAAGCTGGGCATCCCGGCGGAGAAAGTGATCATCAACATCGATCGCTACGGCAACACCTCCTCCGCGTCCGTGCCGATCGCCCTCTGCGAGGCGCGCGATCGCGGCCTGCTCGAACCCGGGCGCTACATCGTGCTCGCAGCCTTCGGCGCCGGCCTCGCCTGG
>CAYVPL010000315.1:0-2787 GCA_964453755.1 uncultured Planctomycetales bacterium | reverse complement strand
GCTCGCCGATCACGCGCCGGCCTTCCGGCTCGGCTGCGCTGGGCCACGTCATGACCCGGCCGGAGGCGTCGAAATACCAGTCTTCGCCGTGGATCTGGCCGGTGTAACCCGGGTCGAAGCGCACGGCCAGGGTCTTGTCGGCCAGGTCGGGCAGATAGTCGTAGTGCGCGTCGAAGTAGTGCAGGAACAGGAAAAAGCGCTGATTCTGGTTCTCGTTCAGGAACTCGCGCGCAAAGGCGTTGACGCGCGGACTGGTGACGTCCCAGTGGGAGACGCGGTCGCGCATCTGCTCGACCTCGCGGGAACTGAGTTGAGCGCCGGCCGCGCGTCGCTTGACTTCCTCTCGTTTGACGATTGCGGCAAATTCCTCCGGCGAAAGCATGCCGGAGCGATAGTCCGCGAAGCCGCGGTCGAATCCGTACTTGGGGTCGAGGAAGGGGCCGGAATAGCAGCCGCCGGTGGCGTAGCCGTCCGCCTGAAATTGCTCGGCCAGAGTGCTGCGCAGCGGATCGAGGGCGAATGCATCCAGCTCGACGCCGTGCGCGCGGTCCGTGAGGCCGGTCATCATCGCCATGTGCGAGGGCAGCGTCCAAGAAGAGCTGCTCCACGCGTCCTCGAAGACCGCGCCCGACTGCGCCAGCCGGTCCAGATTCGGCGTCACCGGAATCTCCGGCGCGAATTCGGCCTGATGCCCGTAGGGGCCGGTGCGGTCTGCGCGCAGCGAGTCGATGCTGATCAGCACGACGTTGTACTTGCCGGTCGGCTCCTTGCCGCAGGCGGCAAAGGCCAGCAGGCAGGAAAGACCCAGGCATCCACCCGCAATGCGAATCATGTCCGAAGTCTACGATCCAGCCGGGGCGGCCGGCAGAATTGAGTAGGGGACTTCCAGCAGCGGGCGCTCCGGATCGCCGGTGCGCAGGAGCAGCACGCCGCGCACGACCTCGGCCGGCGCGGCGCCGGTCCAGCGCAGCGTGAAGCCGCGGCGCGCGGCGGGGGCGGCGTCCACGTCCGCGGCTTCGAGCCCGGCGGCCAGACCCTCGATCTGGAAGTCGCCGACCACGCCGTTGAGTGCGCGATTGCGCAGCTCCACGCGCATCTCGCGGCGGCCGTTGTCCGGATCCAGCAGCACCCGGCTCGGCGACACGGTCAGATCAGGCCGCGCCATGCCCTGCACCGTGAAGCGCACGGGCGGCGCGCCGGCCAGCGAGGTCAGGAACTGAAAATGGTGCTGGAAGCCGCCTTCGGGCAATTCCGCCGGCGCCACCACGGAGATTTCGTAGAGCGCCTTCTCGCCGGCGGGCGAGAGGCGGCTGCTCTTCACTTCCCAGCCCTCGATCATCGCGTCCACTTCCAGCTCGAAATCGTGATCGTCGTGCGCGCTGACGAGCACGCGCCCGCGGGGCCGCTCGCGCAATCCGACCTCGCCCAGCGCAATTTCCCAAGGCGACACGGCGAAGGGGGTCCAGATGTCCGCCGCCCACTCCAGCATCACGTAGGGATGGTCGCGCAGCACCACGGGAATGCCGCCGACCTTGCGCGAGATCGGCTCGCGGTAGCGCGCCGTCTCGAGCGTGAGGTGGAGCTCCGCGCGCTCGCCGGGCGCCAGCGTCAGATCCAGCAATTGCCCGTCCGTGACCGAGCGGCGCTCCCCGCCGCGGTCCGACAGCACCAGGTCCAGCAGCGCGCACTGGCAGCCGCTGGGGCCGATGCGGGACACGGCCAGGGGCGCGCCCGTGGCGTTGCGCAACTGCCAGACGCCCTGTCCGCGCTCGCCCTTGGTGACGGATCCCAAGTCCAGCAGAGCCGGCGCAACCTCCAGCACGGAGGGCGCGGAGGCGGGTTCGCGCGCGCAGGCCGCCAGCAGAATGGCGGCGGCGGCAAGCGTCCGGGCCGGGCGGAGGCGCAGCATGCGATTCCTTATCCTAATGCGCTGCGCGCGTCACCGTCCGCGCCCCCTTTCGCTTGCCGCAATCCCCGCTCTACCCCGCCGTCCAGGCTGCCGACCCCGAAATCCGCGCCCTGCTCGTCGCCGAATGGCGGCGCCAGGAGGAGGGCATCGAGTTGATCGCCAGCGAGAACCAGGCCAGCGCCGCGGTCATCGAGGCGATGGGCTCGACGCTCACCAACAAGTACGCCGAGGGCTATCCGGGCCGCCGCTACTACGGCGGCTGCGAGCACGTGGACGCCGTGGAGAATCTGGCGCGCGCCCGCCTCAAGCAACTGTTTCAGGCGCCCGCCGCCAACGTCCAGCCCTCGAGCGGCTCGCAGGCCAATCAGGCCGCCATGATCGCCCTGGTGCCGCCTGGCGCGAAGGTGCTGGCCATGGACCTTAACCACGGCGGCCACCTCTCACACGGCCACCCGAAGAACGCTTCCGGCATTTTCTATCAATTCGTTCACTACGGCGTGGATCCGAAGACCGAGCGGATCGATTACGACGCGCTCGCGGCGCAGGCGCGCGAAGTCAAACCAGCCCTGCTGCTGGCCGGCGCCAGCGCCTACTCGCGCATCCTTGACTTCGAGCGCCTGAGCGCGATCGCGCGCAACGTCGGCGCCAAGTTCATGGTGGACATGGCGCACATCGCCGGATTGGTGGCGGCCGGCGTTCACCCCTCGCCGGTGCCGCACGCCGACGTCGTCACGACGACCACGCACAAGACGCTGCGCGGTCCGCGCGGCGGCGCCATCGTCAGCGGGGCGGAAACCATGAAAGCCGTCAACTCGGCGGTCTTTCCCGGCGTGCAGGGCGGGCCGCTGATGCACGTGATCGCCAGCAAGGGCGTGGCC
>CAYVPL010000314.1:0-2800 GCA_964453755.1 uncultured Planctomycetales bacterium | reverse complement strand
GGAAATCCTCGACCGCCGCGCCTTCCTTGAGGAATTCCGGATTCGAGCAGACGGAGATCGGGTGCTTGCTGTGCGCTTGCGCCGCTTGTTTGACTTTCGCGGCCGTGCCGACCGGGACCGTGCTCTTGTCCACGATCAATTTCGGGCCGTTGGCGCAGCGGCCGATCTGCTCGGCCACCTTGAACACCGCGCTGAGATCCGCCGAGCCGTCCTCGCTCGACGGCGTGCCGACAGCGATGAACACGACGCGGCAGGCCTCGACCGCGGCCTTGAGATCGGTGCTGAAGTGAAGGCGGCCATGGCGCACGTTGGTGCGGACCAATTCCTCCAAGCCCGGCTCGTAGATGGGGATCAGTCCCTCCTGCAGGCGCGCCACCTTGCTGGCGTCGATGTCCACGCAGAAGACCTGGTTGCCCATCTCGGCGAAACAGGTGCCGGCGACCAACCCGACGTAACCGGTACCGACGATGGCGACCTTCATGTTTATTTATCGTCCGTGTAGCCGACCTGGCTCAAGGCCTCGCTGACGTGCGAAGGCTCGGCGGCGGCCCCCGGCGGGAAGGGCGGCGTCTTGGGTTCGGCGCTCAAGGCCGCCATGCCGCGCTGCAGCACCGGATTATGGTCGCGCGGGCCGAAACGGCCGGGCGTCTGTTCGGTGGCGTCGGCGGCGAGGTCGAACACCAGGCCTGCGGCGGCGCTGCTGTCGAAAATTAGCTTGTCCTTGCCCTCGCGCCAGCCGAGCAGTTGAATCTTCTGCGCCGGCCGCAGCAGGTCCATGCGCACGGTGTGGTCGCGGTCGGCGTCGGCCCACAGGGAGCGCATGCTGCGGCCGCTGCGCTCGGGCCAGCCCGGCACGCCCGTGAGATCGAGCAGCGTCGCCGCGACGTCGTTGATGGACACGCTGCCCTGAATGCGGCGGCCGGCGGGAGCCAGGCCCGGCGCGCGCAGCAGCATCGGCACGTGCATCACTTCTTCGTACAGCGTGCGATGGTGGCCGCGGTTGCCGTGCTCCATGAATTCGTCGCCGTGATCGGAAGTAACCAGCAGGATCACCTGATCGGCGATGCCCCACTCTTCCAGTTTCGCGTCGAGCGTGGCCATCCAATCGTCGGTGTAGCGGATCTCGGCGTCGTACAGCGCCATCAGGCTGGCGCGCAACTCGTGGGTCAGCGGCAGGTCTTCCTTCAGCAGCTCGCTGCCCGTCACCGAGCCGTCGTCCTGCGGCAGAAAGCGCCGCCGGTAATCCGCCGGCGGGTAGTAGTCGTAGTGCGGATCCCAGAGGTGCAGGAAGAGGAAGAAGGGTTCGCGGTAGCGGTCTTTCTTCTCCAGCCAGTTGAGCGCTTTGCCCATGACCTGCGCCGCGCACTCTTTGTCGAGGTGCGACTGGTCGTGGATCTGCTCGGTCTCCTCGGTCCACGCGCCCGCCAGCGCGCGCGTGTTCTGGTCATCGGCTAGATAGTCCGCGCCCGGCTGATAGACGTCGAAGCCGTGGCCGAAGCCCCACACCGGGTGCAGGAAGGGGCCCGAAAAGAAGCCGGCCGTTTGATAACCGGCGCTGCGCAGCCGTCCGCTCAGCAACTCGAGGCCGTCGCCGGCGCGCTGGGTGCGCAGGCGCACGCCGTGCTCGCGCGGATGCATGCCGGTGAGCAGGCTCATGTGGCTGGGCAAAGTCCAGGGCGAGGCGCTGGAGGCATGCTCGAACAGCACGCCCTCGTTGGCCATGCGCGCCAGGAAAGGCGTGGTCTGCTCGCCGGGCGCGAACTCCGGCACGTGGCCGTACGGCGTGCACCGATCGGCGCGCAGCGAGTCGATCGAGATCAGGATCACCGGCCGGCGGTCGCCGTACTCCGGCGGGCCCGACTTGCCCGCGCAGCCGGCCAGACACAGCGCAAACAGTCCGGTCAGAGTCGCGGCGGCGCGAGGCAACACGAACCCATTCTACGGCTTCGGCCGCGGCGCCAACACGGCGGCCGCCAGCAGCGCGCACGGGCCCGCGAGATGAATCATCAGACGCTCCGGAATGCCCTTTTCGCGCAGACTGGGAAAATGCCAGGGCGTCACGAGCAGGATCAAGACGTAGAGCAGCAGCCCTCCGCCGACCACCAGCGCCAGCCAGCGCAATTCCGGATCGCGCCAGCGCCGCAGCGCCAGAATCAAGGCCGTCAGGGCCGCCAGCCACAGCAAACCCCAGGTGCGCAGGTCCACGATTTCTTCGCCGAAGGCGCGCGCCACCAGATCGCGGCGCAGCAGGCCTGCCGTGCTGACGCCGGTGGCGCCCTCGTCGCCGGCGTCGCCGGGCATGTGCGGCAGTTCCTCCATGCCGCCGAGCACTTCCATCACGCGCGCGGCGCTGAACTGCGCGCCGTAGTTCTCGTCGATCGCCGGCAGTTGCGCGCGCACGATCAGCCAGGGCGCGATGCACACGGCCGCGGTCAGCCAGCAGGCGGCGGCGGTGCGCAGCCGCGGGCGCGGCGGCAGCGCGGCGGCAAGAAGGGTTGCCAGGAAGGCGACGCCCGCGAGCGCCAGACCCTCGTTCTTCATCATGGCGCCGCCGGCGAAGGCCAGACCGGCGGCGATGGCAGTGCGACGGCAGTCGGCGCGATGCGCGCGCAGCAGCAGAGCGCACGCGAGCGCGAAGAGCACCGCCAAAGGCAGGTCGCCGCCGCCGCCGAGATTCATGGCGCCCCCCATGCCCGCGCGGGCCAGATCCTGGGCGGGATCGGCGTAGAGATTGGCGACGTAGATTATCGGCGTGCAGGCCGCGAGCAGCGCGCCGGCGCGCGCCGTCGCCAGCGAGACA
>CAYVPL010000313.1:0-2801 GCA_964453755.1 uncultured Planctomycetales bacterium | reverse complement strand
GAGATTGTGGTTGTAGAAGTCGAGGCCGGCTTCGGCCAGGCGCCGCGCCTGCTCCGGCGTCAGCATGCCGAGCGTGGCGCAGGTTTCGAGGCCGAGCGCCTTCACGCGCCGCACCATTTCCAGCACGCTGTCGAAGTCGCGGCCGTCGCGCGGGCCGCGCCAGGCTGCGCCCATGCAGAAGCGGTCGGCGCCGGAGGCCTGCGCGGCGCGCGCGGCGCGCTCGACGGACTCCACGTCCATCAGTTTCTCGCGCTCCAGCCCAGTCTCGTAGCGCGCCGACTGCGAGCAGTACTTGCAGTCCTCGGCGCAGGCGCCGGTCTTGATGGACAGCAGCGTCGCGCACTGCACCTCGGCCGGATCGTGATGCGCGCGGTGCGTCCGCGCCGCCTCGAACACGAGCTCAAGCAGCGGCCGGCGGTAGATCTCCGCCACATCCTCGCGCGTGCGAGCTCGCATGATGCGGATTCTAACAGTCTCCTGGAGTGCTATGCTCCATCATGCCCTCGGCAGTCCGCACGCTTGCGCTCGCCTGCGTGATTGTGGCGAGCGGATGCGGCGGCGCGAGCGGGCCGGACGCGGACGCTCGCGTGCAGCCGGCTTTCGGCAGTCCGCTCGAGGAACTCTCCGGCTGGACCCACGACTACTCGCATACCTATGACGGACACTGGGGCCTGCTCAAGCACGCGGCATCCGGCAGCGAAATTCTGTGGGGATGGGACTTCCTGAATTCCGGACAGACCGTGGAGGAGCGCACCGCGGACTGGCGCTGGAAGGAGAGGATCGAGGTGGGAGGCCGCGAGTTCTGGTTCGGCCGTTCGGACGAAGGCCGGCTCGAATTGTTTTGCATGGATACGGGCCAGGTCGCGCACTTCTCCCCATCTCCGCGGGTGAACGCCGGCGAACTGCTCGGCGCCGTCATGACCCGCTGGGATGAGCTCATCGCGCTGCGCACCACCAGCACTTTCGTGGAGTGACTCGTCGCGGCTAGGGCGCCGTGCGCGGCGCTTCGCAGGTGCTGCCGCGGCAGAGGTAGAGCGTCGCCAGGCCGTCGCGCGCGGTGCGTTGCGCGAAGAGGCCGAGCGCGCTGTCCGGCGCGGCGGCGGCGCGGAAGACCGGCAGCACGGCGGTGTGCTCGGCCTGGGCCAGGGCGCGGCGCCAGGCGGCGAGCGAGGCGTCGCTGCCGGCGCCGATCACCACTGCGACCGCCGGCTCGCTGACGGCGCCGGCCAGGGCGCGCGCGGTTGTCAGGAATCCGAGCGGGTTGCGCGTGACCAGCGGCAGAGCCGCGGCCGCGCCGGCGCGCGCGCGCTCCAGCCAGAACTCGTTCTGCGTGAAGGCGTGCAGAATGATGAAACATTCCAGAGCCGTCGCGTTGGGCGAGGGAATCGCGCCGTCCTGCGGGGACTTGCGGCGGTGCAGCACGGTGGCGTCGGCGCCGTCGGTGTCCCACAGGATGCCGGTGGCCTCGTCGCCGAAGTGCTCCAGCAGCGTGCGGCCCAGCGCCTCGGCTTCGCGCAGCCACGCCTCGTCGCCGGTGCTCTGGAACAGGGACAGGAGTCCGCGTAGCAGGTAGGCGTGGTCTTCGAGCACCGCGCGATGCTTGGCCACGCCGCCGCGCCAGGTGCGCGACCAGCTGCCGTCCTCGGCGCGCAGTTCGGCCAGCAGGAAGCGCGCGCAGCGTTCCGCCGCCGCGACGTAGCGCGGCTCGTCGAGCATGCGGCCGGCCATCGCCAGCGCGTCCACTGCGAGGCCGTTCCAGCCCAGCACGATCTTGTCGTCGAGGCCGGGTGGCACGCGCCGGGCGCGCGCGGCGTAGAGCGCGGCGCGCACGTCCTCGGCGAAAGCCGCCGGATCGGGCGACTTGAGGTTGGTTTTCTTTAGCGCGTTTTCGGCGCTCATTGCCGCCTGCAGGACGCTGCTGCCTTCCTCGAAGGTGCCCTTCGCGGTGACGCCGTAGCGCCACGCGGCGAAAGCGCCGCGCTCCGGCCCCAGGATCTCTGACAACTGCGCCGGCGTCCACGCGAAGAAGCGGCCCTCGTGGCCTTCGGAGTCGGCGTCGGTGCTGGCGTGGAATCCGCCCTCGGCGCCCAGCATCTCGCGCAGCAGATAGTCGCAGCACTCGCGCGCGATGCGCGCGAAGAACTCGTCGCCGCTGGCGCGCCAGCCGTCCAGGTAGGCAGGAATCAGCGTGCCCTGGTCGTAGAGCATCTTCTCGAAGTGCGGGATCAGCCACATCTTGTCCACGCTGTAGCGCGCGAAGCCGCCGCCGATCTGGTCGTACATGCCGCCCGCCGCCATCTTGCGCAGGGTGTGCAGCGCCATTTCGCGCGCCTCCTTGCCGGCAAGCCCGCCGATCGAGTGCCCAGCGCCCAGCAGGAATCGCAGATACTCCGCGTGCGGAAATTTCGGCGCCGCGCCGAAGCCGCCGTGCACTTTGTCAAATGCGGCGCCGAGTTCCTCGGTCCAATCCTCCTGCAAGCGCCGCAGCTCCTTCGCCGACGGCAGTTCGACGCCGGCCGGAGCAGGCGGAAACTCGACCGCCAACATCCCGTTCATCTCTTCCGCGGCCGCGAGCAACTCCGGGCGGCGGCTGGTCCAGGCCTCGTGCACTCCGCGCAGCAGATCGAGGAAGCCGGGCTTGCCGTACTTCGCGGTCGGCGGAAAGTACGTGCCGCCGTAGAACGGCTTGCGGTCCGGCGTGAGGAACACCGTCATCGGCCAGCCGCCGCTGCCGGTCATGCGCTGCACCGCCTCCATGTACAACTCGTCGAGATCAGGCCGCTCCTCGCGGTCCACCTTGA
>CAYVPL010000312.1:0-2838 GCA_964453755.1 uncultured Planctomycetales bacterium | reverse complement strand
CTCGGCGGCGAGCAGCAGGCCGATCCCGGTGAGCGCCGCCCAAAAGGGCCAGCGCAGGCCGAGTTGCCAGGCGGTGAGCGCCCAGATCAGGAGCGCCAGCGCGAAGAGCGCGGCGGAGGCGCGGCGCGCCGCGCGGGCGCCGAAGCGCGCGGGAAAGGAGTGCAGGCCCGCGCGACGATCGTGCGCTTCGTCCTGCAGCGCGTAGAGCAGATCGAACCCGGCGACCCAGGCCAGCACGCCGAGGCCCAGAGCCAGCGGCAGCGGCCATCCGGGCGCGAACTCCTTGCTCACCGCGAGCCACGCGCCGGCCGGGGCGCAGGCCAGCGCGAGACCCAGGCCCGCGTGGCTGAGCCAGGTCCAGCGTTTGAGGTAGGAATAGCCGGCCAGCAGCGCCAGCACCGGCAGCGCGAGCCAGCCGCAGATTGGCGCCAGCAGGAAGGAGGCCGTCACGAAGACCGCGGCGCTGATCAGCGTGAAACCGGCGGCGTAGCGCGCCGACAGGCGGCCGCTGGGCAGCTCGCGGCCGGCGGTGCGCGGATTCAGCGCGTCGATCCGGCGGTCGGCGAGGCGGTTGAAGGCCATGGCGGCGGAGCGCGCGGCCACCGCGGCCAGCACGACCAGCGCGAGATCGGTCCAGGGCGGCAGGCCGCCGGCCGCGATCCATGCGCCGGCCAGGGCGAACGGCAGCGCGAAGACGCTGTGCTCGAAGCGGATCATCCGCAGCGTCGCCGCCAGCGCGCTCATCCGCCGACGCCGCCGTTCCACGGCGGGATTTGCTGCTGCGGAATTTCGAGCACGCCGAGGATCTTCGCGCACACGTGATCCACCAGCTCGCCGACGCTCTGCGGACGGTGATAGAAGCCCGGCGAAGCCGGCAGGATGGTGGCGCCCGCCCACGCCAACCGCGAGAGTTGGTCGAGGTGCGTGCGGCCCAGCGGCGTCTCGCGCGGCACCACCACCAGCCGGCGTCCTTCCTTCAGCGCCACCTGCGCCGCGCGCTCGATGAGATTGCCGGCGCGGCCCGAAGCGATGCCGGAGAGCGTCGTCAGAGAGCACGGCACGATCAGCACCGCCTCGCCGAGCGCGGTGCCGCTGGCCGGCGGCGCGCCGACGTTGGCGTGATCGTGACAGCGCAGCGCGCGCGCGTCCTGGCCCGGCGCCAGCAGCGGCGCGGGATCGCGGCCGTCGAAGACGAGGCCGCATTCTTCGAGCAGGACGCGGCGCGCGGTCGGCGAGTAGACGAGGTCCACGTGCGCGCCGGCGGCGAGCAGCATCTGCAGGGTGCGCAGCGCGTACGGCGCGCCGCTCGCGCCTGACACGCCGAGGAAGATTCTGCGCGGCGGAGTCATGAGTGGTGGCCGGGCTCAGCCCAGCAGCAGCAATGCGTCGTAGCCGGAGTGACCCCAGGCGGCGACGGCGAGGCCGCGCCAGAGGAAGAGGCCGCCGAACACGAGTCCGGCGAGGGCGCGGAAGGCGAAGACTTGCGGCGTCAGCGCTTGCGGGTCGCCGAAGACGTGCGCCCAGGCGAAGACCAGCGAGGAAATGGTCAAAGCAAGCGCGCAGCCGAGCGGCTGCGCGGCCTCGCGCCAGCCCATCAAGCGAATCAGGAGTTCGAGCAGCAGCGCGCCGGCGCCGAGCAGCAGCGCGCGGAAGATCAGCTCCTCGTAGAGACCGGCGCCGGCGGCCAGCGCCAGGCTCTGGTGCGTCGTGCCGAGCTGCAGCGGCGCCGATTCCAGCGGCAGGACGTTGGTGGCGAAGCGCAGCACCGGCCCGAGCGCGATGCCCCAGAGCACGCCCTCGATGATCGCGGTCAGGCTGCCGGTGCGCCAGGCCAGGCCCTTCGCGCGCACGCGGCCGATGGCCCAGAAGAGCGCCAGCAGCAGGGCGGCGCCGAGCGCCGGGGCTGCCCACGGGCCGAGGCGCTGCATGGCGAGTTCGATCAGCGACCAGGCGCCGCTGTCCTGCGGCCGCGCGGAACTCAAGTGCAGAATCCCCAGCGGCAGCAGCAGCAAAAATGTCAAAGCAGGATCCTGGCCGCGCCGCGACAGCAGCGCCGCGCCGGACAAGCCCCCGCTGGAGCCGGCGCGACGGGCCGGCTTCTTCGCTCCCGCGGCCTGCGGCGCGCTCACGAGCGTTCCGCCTCGGCGGTGCCGGTGAGCAGCAGCGCCACGCCGCCGCTGAAGGAACGTGTGGCGACGCCGCCGAAGCCGGCCTCGCCCATCCACGCGCGGAATCCCGCCGGCGCGACGAAATCGTCCACGCTGGCCGGCAAATACCGGTAGGCCTGCGGCCGCGGCGTGCCGGCGGCGCGCGCCGCGAGCGGAGCGATGCCATGAAAATACAGGCGAAAGATGCCCCGCCAAGCCGGATTCGGCACGCGGAAGAATTCCAGCACGGCAAGCCGGCCGCCCGGGCGCAACACGCGCCGGCACTCGCGCAAGGCGCGCTGCGGATCGCGCACGTTGCGCAGACCGAAGGCCACCGTGAGTCCGTCGTAGCTCCCATCCGCGAAAGGCAAGGCCTGCGCGTCGGCCTGGACCATTCCCTGGGCAGGCCGCGGCGCCTTCCGCGACTTCCCGACCGCCAGGCGCAGCATCGGCTCCGTGAAATCGGCGCCCGTCACGCGATAGCCTTTCCGGGCCGCCTCCAAGGCCAAATCCCCTGTCCCGCAGCACAAATCCAGAACCGCGGCGCCGCTCGGCAACTCCAAACTGCGCACCGCCTCCCGCCGCCACCGCCGATCCAGCCCCAGGCTCAAGATCCGGTTGAGCCGGTCGTACTTCGGCGCCACCTCGCCAAAAAGTGCCCGGATCTCGGTCCCAGGTGGCGCGGTCATGG
>CAYVPL010000311.1:0-2846 GCA_964453755.1 uncultured Planctomycetales bacterium | reverse complement strand
CCGCCTTGAGCCGCGCATGAGGAAGGGCGAGCGGCGCGGCGTGCCCGCAGGCGGGCGCGGGCAGGGCGCCGGCGGGCGCGAACAGCGCGTGCTGGTGGTCGACGACGAGCCCGACATCCGCGAACTGCTGGAGCTCACGCTGGCGAAGATGGGCCTGGCGGTGGACTCGGCGGGCTCGCTGGACGAGGCGCGCCGCTTCCTGCAGGAGGGGACCTACCAGCTTTGCCTCACCGACATGCGGCTGCCCGACGGCGAGGGGCTGGACCTGGTGCGCCACATCGCCGGCCTCGGCGGCGACCTGCCGGTGGCCGTCATCACCGCCTACGGCAGCGCCGACAACGCCGTGGCCGCGCTGAAGGCCGGCGCCTTCGACTACGTCTCCAAGCCGGTCGGCCTGGGGCAGCTGCGCTCGCTGGTGAAGTCCGCGCTGGCGCTGCCCGGGCGCGAACAGGCCATGGCGGCCGGCCAGCAGCTGCTCGGCGAGAGCGCGCCGCTGCAGGAGGTGCGCGCGCTCACGGCCCGGCTCGCCCGCACGCAGGCGCCGGTGTGCATCACCGGCGAGTCCGGCAGCGGCAAGGAACTCGCGGCACGCCTGATCCACCTCGGCGGCGCGCGCCGCGACCAGCCGTTCGTGCCGGTCAACTGCGGCGCCATCGCCGAGTCGCTCATGGAAAGCGAACTGTTCGGCTACCGCAAGGGCGCCTTCACGGGCGCGGCGCAGGACCGCGACGGCTTCTTCCAGGCGGCGCACGGCGGCACGCTGTTCCTCGACGAAGTCGCCGAACTGCCGCTCAACATGCAGGTGCTGCTGCTGCGCGCGATCCAGGAGAAGCGCGTGCGCAAGGTCGGCGCGACCGAGGAGCAGGCGGTCGACGTGCGCATCATCTCGGCCACGCACCAGAGCCTGGCGGCGCTCGCGGAGGCCGGGCGCTTCCGCCGCGACCTGTTCTACCGGCTGAACGTGATCGAGCTGAAGATGCCGCCGCTGCGCGAATGCCGCGAGGACGTCCCGATCATTGCAGCGGCGGTGCTCGCGCGCCTCGCGCAGCAGGCCGGCACGCCGCCGCGGCGGCTTTCCGCGGCGGCGCTGGCCGAACTGTCGGCGTACGACTTCCCCGGCAACGTGCGCGAACTGGAGAACATCCTCGAGCGCGCGGTCGCGCTTTCGGACGCCAGCGAAATGCAACCGGGCGACCTGCGGCTGCATCCGCTGGCCGCCGCGGCGGAGGGCGGCGCCGCGCCGCCGGTGGCGGGTGCGGCGGCGCCGGACCCGGCGGTCAGCCCGCTGCCGGCGTATCTCGACAAGGTCGAGCGCGACGCCATTCTTGCGGCGCTGGCGAAGACCGGGTTCAATCGCACGGCGGCGGCCAAGTTGCTGGGCGTCAGCTTCCGCACGCTGCGCTACCGCATGCAGCGGCTCGGCATCCGCGAACCCGATTCTCCGGATGGCAACTGAGGAAGGCTGGCTGGCGGCGGCACGGCACGTACCGTCGCCGAATTGCGACAGCCGGCCGGTCGGCAGCGTCGTCTCCCTCGCGGTGCTGCACTCGATCAGCCTGCCGCGCGGCCGCTATGGACAAGCCGGCGGCGACAGCGCGATCGAGCGGTTGTTCACCAACCGGCTGGATCCCGCCGGGCACCCCTCGTTCGCGGATCTCGCCGGCCTGCGCGTCTCCGCGCATTTCCTCATCTACCGCGGCGGCGAGCTCGTGCAGTTCGTGCCGCTCGAGCGGCGCGCCTGGCACGCCGGCGCCTCGCGCTGGCGCGGCCGCGAGCGCTGCAACGATTTCTCGGTCGGCATCGAGCTCGAGGGCGTCGACGACGCCCGCTTCGAGGCCGCTCAGTACGCCCGCCTCGCGGCGCTGATCGGCAGGCTGCGGGCCGTCCTGCCGCTGCGGGAGGTCGCGGCGCACAGCGATGTCGCGCCCGGCCGCAAGTCCGATCCCGGCACGCGCTTCGACTGGGCGCGGCTGCTGGCCGCGCTCTGTGCTGCCCGCTAGTACGCACTACTACCCCTAGCCGTCGCACGGCAACCGGACACTAGATATTGCGGTGCGCAATGCGCACGCGCTTGCAAATTCTGCGACCCGGTTGTAGAGTGCCCCCACAACAATTAGTTGCCAATCAACAGTCCAGCACTAGATATTGTGGTTCTGCGCGAGGACGTCACGGGGCTGTTATTCCCGCACCGTTGACGATCAGCAGGCGCAGGACCGGAACCAGGGAGACGGGAGATGCACATCGCGCAGCAAGGCACGGCCGCCACCAACGCCATGGCGGGGAGCACTCCGGAGCCGGGCAGTCCTGCGCAGCGTTCCCCTTACGCGGACTACAAGATCATCCGCCGCAACGGCGCCGTGGTGGGCTTCGAGCCGGCCAAGATCTCGGTGGCGATGACCAAGGCCTACCTCGCGGTGGGCGGCAGCCAGGGCGCCGCCTCGGCGCGCATCCGCGAGCTGGTGTCCGAGCTCACCGCCAGCGTGGTGAACGCGCTGGTGCGCCGGCAGCCCCAGGGCGGCACCTTCCATATCGAAGACATCCAGGACCAGGTGGAGCTCGCGCTCATGCGCGCGAGCCAGCACGATGTCGCGCGCTCCTATGTGCTGTACCGCGAGGAACGCGCGCGGCTTCGTGCCGAACAGCGCGCGCAGGAAAAGGCGGCGAAGGAAGCGCGCGGCGCCGGGCCGCAGCTGCACGTGGTCGAGAACGGGCAGAGGAAGCCGCTCGACCTGCAGGCGCTGGATGCACTGCTCGCCTCGGCCTGCGAGGGCCTGGAGCCGGGCGCCACGCCGGCGGCGATCCGCGAGAGCACCCTGCGCGACCTGTACGACGGCGTGCCGATGGAC
>CAYVPL010000310.1:0-2854 GCA_964453755.1 uncultured Planctomycetales bacterium | reverse complement strand
GAATTGCACGCTGCCGCACAAGGTGGCGGTGATCGAGCATCTCGACGCGTTGGCGCCGGAGGCGCGCGCCATCGGCGCGGTCAACTGCATCGTCAATCAAGGCGGGCGCCTGACCGGCCATAACACCGACGGCCGAGGCTTCCTCACCAGTTTGCGCAGCGTCGCCGATCCCGCCGGGCAGGAAGTGGTGCTGTTGGGCGCCGGAGGCGCCGCGCGCGCGATCGGCGTCGAACTGGCCTTGGCCGGGGCGCGCCGGATCGTCATCGTCAATCGCGGCGCCGAACGCGGCCGAGCGCTGGCCGCCCATCTCACGGCCGCCGGCGCCAAGGCCGAGTTCCGGCCGCTGACGGGAGACCTGCGCATTCCGGCCGAGACGGGCATTTTTGTCAATGCCACCAGCATCGGCCTCTTCCCGGACGTGACGGCGCGCGTGCCCGTGGCGCTGGACTCGCTGCGTCCAGGCCTGGTGGTGGCCGACGTCATCCCGAACCCGCCGCGCACGCTGCTCGTGCGCGAAGCCGAGGCCCGCGGCTGCGTCGTGCTGGATGGGTTGGGCATGCTCGTGAATCAGGGAGTGATTGGAATCCGCCTGTGGACCGGCGTCGACGCCGACGCGGGAGTCATGCGTGCCGCGCTCGAAACCGTGTTCGGAACTCCGGCTCGTGCCTAGCACCAGCCCCGGCAGCCTTGCGATCCTGCTCGCCACGCGCGGGATTCACGACGCGCGGGTGCTCGAGGCCTTCCGCAAAGTCCCGCGCGCCCGATTCTGCCCCCGGGAACATCAGAATCTCGCCTACGAGGATCAGGTGGTGCCGCTCGCCGAGGGCTCAACCCTGTCGCAGCCCTTCGTCGTGGCCGCGATGCTCGAGGCGCTGGCGCTGCGCGGCGGCGAGCGGGCCCTGGACGTGGGCAGCGGATCCGGTTTCACCACCGCCCTGCTCGCTCATCTGACAAAGCAGGTCTGCGGCATCGAAAGCGATCCCGAACTGCTCCGCGCCAGCGAAGAGCGCCTGCAGGGCCTGGGCCTGCGCAATTTCGCGCTGCGCTGCGCCGACGGGTGGCGCGGCTGGCCGGAACTGGGGCCCTACGACGCCATCCTGGTCAGCGCCGCCGTGCCCGAGCCGCCGCCGGCGCTCCTCGAGCAACTCGCGCCCGCCGGCCGCATCGTCATGCCCCTCGGCGGAGCCAGCGAGCAAATGCTGGAAGCCTGGTGGCGCGACCCCGGCAACGGCCCCGTGCTCTCCCGACGACTGTTCCCGGTGCGGTTCGTGCCGCTGGTGCCGGAGGGGTGGACACCCGAGTGACCCGCCTCGGATACTGGCCCAGTCGGCTGGAGGAGACCGAGCCGAAGAGCCGACGGGACAAGGACTTAGGGCCGGAGGAAGGCGCAGGCTTCGCCCTGAGTCCGTCTTCTTTCCTAAGCCTTGTTTCGGGCTAGGCTTGCGCTCGGGGCACCACCAGCGAACTGGGCCAGTATCCGAGGCGGGTCAGGCTGGTACCCACGCCAGCACCACCGCCCGTACCGCAATCTGCGTCTTCTTCGGCTTCAGCACGAGCGGGACGATGGTCTCGCCGAGGGCGGCGATCTTCTCCATCTCGGTCCGGACGGCCTCTTGGGCTTGGCGCTCGAGTTCGGCGTGGGCAGCGCGCGCGGCTTCGAGATCGGCGCGGGCGCGCTCGACGTCTTTGGCCTCCTTGCGCGCGCGTCCGGCCCCCTTCGCCGCGCCGGCGCCGCGGCTGACGTTGCCGGCGCGGGTGCCGCCGAAGAATCCGGACAGCAGGGCCGAGCCGATCGAGAGCAGCGAGTCCGTCTGGGCGCGGCCGGCCTGATCCTTCTGCTCGCCGACGCGCTGCTCGGCCTTGCGCACGCGCTCGGCGGAGACCGCCATCCGCCCGGCGAATTTTCTTCGCAGGAAGTCCGCGGCCAGGTCGCGTCGCTCGCGCACGGACTGCTGCACCCGAAGCCGGAAACTGCGCTCGTCCTCGCCCGGCTCGGACACCATCTTGAGCGCCGGCACGTGCAGCAGCGCCAACTCCTGACTGCGGGCCAGATGATCCGCAAAGGCCTTCTGCCAGGCGGGCCAGGAGCGCTTCTCGGCCGCGGCCGGCGGCAACGCGGCGTACTCCGCGGCACCGACCGGCTCGCGGCTCAGCGAATCCTCCGACATCCCGGCGTCGCGCGCGTTCTCCCAGCGCACCGGAACCATGCCGCCGTCGAAGGGCACGAGCTGGGTCACCTGCCGGACGGTGTCCACGCCGCTCCGTGCATCCACGAAGCGGATGCTGGCGCTGCCGAAGACGTGAGGGAGGTAGCGCGAGGATCCGCCCGGGGCGGGCGCGAAGAATTGCGGGATCTCAGGAGGCAGAAGCGGCGGCCGTCCGCTCACCGCCGGCGAATCGGCGGGCGCCGGAGCCGGAGCCGGAGCCGTCGCGGGCGCGGGCGCGGGCGCGGGAGCCGAAGCGGGGCCGGGGCCGGGGCCGAGGACACTGGTACGCGGTACGTCTGCCGCGGTGGGTACCGCTGGCGCTGCCGGCGCCGCGGGCGCGGACTGCGCAGCCAGACGCTTCAACTCCTCCCGCGACAACGGGCCGCGCAGATAGGACATGCAGAAGCGCGTCTGCATCACCTGCGGCCGGCCGCGATGGATGTCATGCAGCAGGAATGCGCGCTTGCCGAGTTTCGACAGGGCGGCGTCGGCGGCGGCGCGGTCGAAGCCGCCGTCGGCGCTGGTGATGCCCTCGAGCACGCGCGCCTTGTCCTGCTCGGTCTGCAGGCGCCCAATCAGACAGATGCCGGCGTTGGACAGGCCCTTGTAGTCCACGTCCACCGGATTCTACGAGGCCAGCACCACGC
>CAYVPL010000309.1:0-2904 GCA_964453755.1 uncultured Planctomycetales bacterium | reverse complement strand
CGGTCTCGAAGGCGAAGTTGTTCGCCGCCAGGATCTGGCGCAGCGCCTCCTCGACCGGAGCGTCGAAGAAGTTCATGGTCACCGTGCCGAGCACGTCTGGCCCGTAGACGAGGTTCAGCTTGTAATTCGTGCTGAACATCTCCAGCACGGCGCCCAGGTCCTCGTCCTGGAAATTGACCGTGATGGATTCGTCAGGGGCAAGGTGACGGAAGGGAAGAGGACGTTCCTGGACGCGCTCCGCGGGCTCCTGGCCCGCCGCGGTCCCGGCAAGGAGGGTCGCCGCCGCCATGGCAGCCAGGAAGAATTTGTGGTGGTTCATGGTGAGAATGGACGGAGTCAATCCGCCCGATCCGGTGCGAGTTCAGGTACGGACTGGTCGCGGATGACCAAGGTCCAGGTCCGGCCGCCGCTGGCGAGGATCACCTCGCGCGAGCGGACGCTGACCAGCCGATAGCGGCCGGAGCCGGAGGAGATTTCTTCGCCTTCCGCGTAGCGCACGCCGTTCAGCACGGCGAAACGCTTGGAGCCGAAGATCACGGTGCTGCGCAGCGTGATGCCGAGGCTCGAGCCGTCGGCATGCTCCTGCGACCATGAAACCTCAGGCTCCGGGCTCAGCGCATCGAAATTCGGCGCGGTCTCGGCGCTGCCGGCGCGTTCAACAGGACCGTCGTCGGCCACTTGCGGCTCCGGATCCAGCATCCAATTGATCGGCGAGAGATCTTCGATCGGCCCGTCAATGACGCGGCGGTGCAGGGCCTCGGGCCATTGCGTCATGCGCTCCATGGCCTGCTCGAAGTTGAGAATGGCCTTGGCGGACCGCGACCCCTTGGCGGCGGGAGCGCCCGGCTTCTCCTTCGCGCCGGCCGCGGGTTTGCCGCCCTCGACCACGGGCTTCTCCTCGCCTTCGCCGCCGAAGAGCTGGCGCGACCAGGTGAGCAGCGTGATCGCGGCGAGGGCGCCGAGCACGCGCATCTTCTTGCGGCCTTGGCGCGCGGCGGCGTTCTCTCCGGGCTTGCGGCTGGTGCTGCTCATTGGGCGGGAGCCTCCTGCTCGATGCCGGCGATGGCCGGGATGATCAACACGCCGGTGATGCGCACGACGCGCGCTCTGCCGGCCGACTCGGCTTTCGGCATCTCCAGGCCGAGCTTCTCGAAGCGCACGTAGTGCTGACCCTGCTCGAGCTGGTCCACCAGCTTGACGAGGGAGGTGTAGGAACCTTCGCCTGTGAGCGAGAAGCGCGTGAAATTCGCGTCGTCCTTGGAGGCCATGCGGGCGATCTTCACCCGGCAGCCCAGTTCCTGAGCGGTGGAAAAGATGCGCTTCTGCACCAAGTGCGGGTTCAGGTCGTTGGCCAGATTGTTGAGCGCGGCCGTGGCGGAGGGCTCGAACTCGGTCCAGGCCTTCTGCAGCTGGTCGCGCTGCGAGGGCAGCAGGCGGTTGCGGCCCTGCACGACGTGCGCTTTGGCCTGACGCTCGAGATAGGTCTCGCGCTCGGCCAGGGTCGGCCGGACTTGCGTCGCCCACAGAGTGGCGGGAATGACCAGGAAGGAGGCGAAGAAGGCCAGTTTGCGGCGGGAGAAGCTGAATTTCATCGCGCGTCCTCCGGGCGAACCTTCGGTTCCGTCATGCCGGGCAGCAGCAAGGCGCCGACCAGCTGCAGTTCGGTGCGCATCGTGTCGCGCATCTCGAGCACCAACTCGCTCGACGCAGTCATGGCCCGGTCAAGTCCGGCATGCACACGCAGGCGTTCCGGCAGTTCAATCAAGTTCTTGTCGCCGTGCACGAGCGCGACCACTTTCATGTGGATCTCGGCATGCTCGATCTTGTCGCCCTTGCGGCCGACCTGATGCTCGAGGGCGATCTCCTCCACGCGGACGAATTCGCCGGCGGCGGAGCCCAGGTTGGCCAGAAACTGGCCCGCCGCAGGCAGGCGCAGGTGCGCGGCCAGCGGGTCGAGCCGATCGCCGTACTCGTTCATGCGCGCGTAGAGCTCGCGCAGCTCCTTGCCGGCGGCGGTCTCTTCGGCGTTGGGCGCCTCGGCCAGGATGGCGGCGTTCTCCTCGCGATCGGCCTCCCACTTGACGCCGGCAGTTGCAACTCCGCAGGCGAGCGCGAACAGAGTCACGACGACCAGCCGGCGCGGCGTGCGGCGCCGCTCCAGGAAGCTTTCGAAAGCGGACGGGTGCAGGAAGTCGACGGTCTTCATGCTTGGTTGCGCATCGCGAGGCCCAGGGGAACGGTCCAGAGATGCTCCTCGGCGAGCACTTCCTCCGGCGCTTTGATGCCCAGCTCGGTGAAAGGCCGCGCCACGCGCGTCTCCAGAGTCATGGCGGAACACACGGCGTTCTCGACTTCGGGCAGCGAGGCGCCGAAGCCCGTCAGGCGAATGGCCTGAATCTGTTGGCCGCGGTGACGGTTCGAGAAGTGGCGCACGCAGGCGCGCACCTCGGCCGACAGGGCCTCCATTTCCAACTTCAGCGCCTGCAGGATCACGCGGGCGTTGCCGACCGCCTGGCGCTGGATCTCCGGCAGCAGCGCCGGGCCAACCGCCGTCTCGGCCTCGGGGCCGGAAGATGAGGCGGCCAGCATCTGGGCCAGGCGCGCGGTGTCCTGCGAGTGGCCCTCGCCGTCGCGCAGCGCCTGATGCAGGGTGCCGAGCAGGCGCTCGCCGCTCAGGTGCATCTGCTTGAGAAAGCGGATCTCGCCGTTGACGACGATCGAGAACAGCGAGTGGCTGAAGCCGAGGTGCAGCACGCCCCACGGCGCGTCGGCTGCGTTCATGGTGGGCGCCAGAGCGCGCACGATCGGAAACGCGCTGGCTTCCAGGCTGACGGGCCGCCATTTCAGCGCTTCCAACGAAGTCAGACAGCGGCGGCGGTCGGAGTTGCCCATCGTGAACACGAG
>CAYVPL010000308.1:0-2915 GCA_964453755.1 uncultured Planctomycetales bacterium | reverse complement strand
GAAGGGAATCATTCCCAATTAGCGCAACGTCCCCCTGGTCGTCTATCAAAGCCTGGACGATCCGAACGTGCCGCCCGACGCCAATCAGGCCGCCGCCAAGGCGGTCGCCGCCGCGCGCGGCACGTACGGCGGCTACGAGCGCTTCGAGTACTGGGAGGTGAACGGCCGCGGGCACGACTACCCGCCCGGCGGCATGGCCGCGCTGCTGGTCAAGATCGCCGCCGGCAAGCGCGAAGCCGTGCCCGTCAAATTGGTCTGGCAGCCGACCCTGTCCTGGAAGCGCCGCTTCCACTGGCTGCACTGGCCCGCTCCCAAGAAGAACGCCATCGTCGTCGCCGAGTTCGACCGCGCCGCCAATCGCATCCGCCTGCAGAGCCGCACCGATCTCGAAGGACTCGAAATCCTGCTCGACGAGCGCCTAGCGGACCTGGCGCGCGAAGTGATCGTGGAAGTCAACGGCGCCGAGCGCTGGCGCGGCATTCCGCAGTCCACCTGGGGCAGCCTGCTGCTCACTGCCGCCGAGGGCGACGCGCAGCTGATGTTCCCGGCGCGAGTGAAAGTGCCCGGACGCTAGGTTCGCACAGCCTCAGGCGCGCGCGAACAGCCGGCGCAGATCCGCTTCGTCCTCGGCGCCCAGAGTGCGCAGGTCGAGCAGGAGCCCGTCGTCCTGCACGCGCGCGAACACCGGCGGCTCGAGCGCGCGCAACTGCGCGGCCATGTCTTCGGCGTCGCCGCCGCTGAGGCGCACGCCCCACGACGGAATGCCCGCCGTCGGCGAAGCGCCGCTGCCGACGCGGCTCTCGCAGGTCGTCGCGCTCGCCTTCCAGCCCCAGCGATTGTCAGAGATCGCCTGCGCCAGCGCCTCGGCGCGCGGGCGCAGCTCCTCCGCCGTCAGCGACAGCCGCGCCAGAGCCGGCAGGCGCGTGCGCGCCGCCTCGGGCCCCAGCGCGTGAATGCGCAGCACCGCTTCGAGAGCCGCCAGGATGCTTTTGTCCAAGCGCAGGCAGCGCGTCAGCATGTCGCGGTGCAGGCGCTCGACCAGCGCCTTGCTGCCCACGACCAAGCCGGCCTGCGGACCGCCCAGCAGTTTGTCGCCGCTGAACGTGACCAGATCGCAGCCCTGGCGCAGCGCGTCGGCCACGGTCGGCTCCCCCGCCAGCGCCGGCCAGTCGGCGCCGACCAGCACGCCGGAGCCCAGGTCGTACACCAGGGGCAGGCCGCGCGCGCGACAGACGGCGGACACTTCCGACACGGCCGGCTCGCCCACGAAGCCCTCGATGCTGAAGTTGCTCGGATGCACTTTGAGCACGCAAGCGACTTCCGGATCCGCGGTGGCCGTTTCGTAGTCCGACAAATGCACGCGATTGGTGGTGCCGATCGCCACCATCTGCGCCCCGGCCGCCGCCACCACTTCCGGCATGCGGTAGGACCCGCCGATCTCCACCAACTCGCGGCGCGCCACCACCACCTTGCGGCCGCGCCCGAGTGCGGCCGTCGCCAGCAGCAAGGCGGCCGCGTTGTTGTTGACCGCCAGGCCCGCTTCGGCGCCGGTGATGGCGCACAGAAGTTCGGCCACGGCGCTTTCACGGCGGCCGCGGCGGCCGCTCGCGCGATCCACTTCCACCATCGCCACGCCGGCGGCGGCTTGCACCGCCAGCGCCGCGTTCGGCGGCCTCGGCGCCCGGCCCAGGTTGGTGTGCAGCACCACGCCGGTGGCGTTGATGGCGCGCCGGGTCTTCATGCCGGGCACCACTTCCAGGATGGCGCGCGCGCGCGCCCAGAACGCGTCGTCCAGTCCGCGGAAGGCGCCGCCGGCGCCGCCGCCCTTCAGCCGCTGGCGCTCCTCGTCCAGCAATTGCGAACACGCGCGGCGCAGCGCTTCGCGGCCGTAGCGGCCTTCCAGCGCCGCGGCTTCCGGCGATTCCAGCACGGCGTTCATCGCCGGCAGGCGGGGCGGATTCCGGGGCTCGGCCACCCTAGAATCTTACGCGTGCAGCAGGCCGCCGTCGCTCCGCAGTATCAGTGGAAATTGCGCGGCGAAACCAGCGCGGGCCTGCGCCGCCGGCTCGAGCTCGAGCAGAGTCTGCACCCGCTCGCGGCCATGGTCCTGTCCCAGCGGGGCATCCAGCCGGAAGAGGCCGCATCCTTCCTGCAGCCCTCGCTGCGCGAGCTGCCGGATCCGGAGTTGCTGCCCGGCTTCGGCGCCGCCCTCGCCGCCTTCGACGGCGCCGTGGCGCGGCAGGAATTGGTGCTGCTCCACGGCGACTACGACGCCGACGGCCTGTGCGGCGCCGTGCTGATGAAGATGCTGGCCGAGCACCTCGGCCTGCGCACCCATAGTTTCGTGCCCGATCGCGTCGCCGACGGCTACAGCTTCGGCGCGCGCTCGCTGGCCGCCATCGAAGCCTGCGGCGCGAAACTCGTCATCGCGGTGGACAACGGCACGACCGCCTTCGCGCCGCTGGCCACGCTGGCCGAGCGCGGCGTGGCCGTGCTGGTCGTGGATCACCATCCGCCGGCGCACGCGCTGCCGATTTGCGCCGCGCTGGTCAATCCTTGGCTGGCACCGCGCAGCGGGCCCGGCGCGATGTTCCCGCACTTCTGCGGCACGGCCGCG
This sequence comes from uncultured Planctomycetales bacterium, assembly GCA_964453755.1. GTDB lineage: Bacteria > Planctomycetota > UBA1135 > UBA1135 > UBA1135 > JAQBVK01. Next base: position 298 of record CAYVPL010000308.1, on the reverse strand, counting down.
GCCTGGCTGCTGGCATGGGGCATCCTGCGCCGGCGCAACGGCACCGGCCAGCAGCCGCCCGCGGCGCGCAAATTCCTGAACGACACGCTGGGCTTGGTGGCGCTCGCCACCGTCGCCGACGTCATGCCGCTCACGGGGCCGAATCGCGCGCTGGTCGCCGCGGGCCTGCGCGTGCTGGCCGACTCCGGCCTGCCGGGATTGCGCGCGCTCGTGGCCTCGAGCGGCGTGCGCGGCGCGCCGACGGCGCAAGATCTGGCCTTCAAGGTGGCGCCACGCCTGAACGCCGCCGGGCGCCTGG
>CAYVPL010000307.1:0-2933 GCA_964453755.1 uncultured Planctomycetales bacterium | reverse complement strand
GCGCTGATCCCAGAAGATTCCGGGCACGCCGTAAGTCAGATAGGTGTCGTGGTCGCTGCCCACGCCCAGCGGCAGGCGCTCGACGTCCACGATGCGGAAGCGCAGATCCTCGTCGGCGGCGTCCGCAGTGTGCTGGATGATCGGCGCGAACACTTCCTCGAACATCGGGCGCAGCGCCGGCGAGGCCTGGATGCCCGAGCAGGCGTTGGTGCCGCCGTCGTGCACGATCACGGCGCTGATGTTCGGCAGTTCCTGCTGATTCTGCTCGGCGTAGGCGCGCGAGCCCAGCAATCCCTGTTCTTCGCCGCTCCACAGCATGAAGCGGATCGTGCGCCGCGGCTTCAAGCCCTGCTCGCGCAGGGTCATGGCCAGGATGCGCGCCGCCTCCAAGGTGGTGGAGGTGCCGGTGCCGTTGTCCTGCGTGCCGCGGGCGCCGTCCCAGGAGTCGATGTGGCCGCCGAAGATCAGCATCTCGCCGGCCTTGTCGGTGCCGGGAATCTCGGCGATCACGTTGTAGAGCGGAATCGGGCCCGGCGTGAAGGTTTGGGCAATGTCAAACTCCAGTTCGACGGTCTCGCCGGCCGCGGCGCGCGCCTTGAGATCCGCGAACTGGTCGCGGCGCAGGGAGATGCTGACGCGCGTGGGCAGTTTTTCCGGATCCACCCGGTAGTTGCCGCCGGTGTGCACCAGCTCGTCGCTGCGGCTGGGGCGAATGACGCCGGCGATCTTCGCCTCGTCGCAAGCGCGGCCCAGGCGTTCACGGAATCCGTCGCCTTCCTGATCGAAAGTCGGACCGTTGCTGGCAACCAGCAGCCAGCAGCCCGGCAGGGCGGACTTGACGGCGGCCAATTCCTCATCGGTCTGCGGGCAGACCACCGCGCGTCCGGTGACCGCGCCCGGCGTGCCCGGCGTCCACGCGCTGGTCGTGAAATCCAACTCGAGTTTGCGCGGCGACACCATGCGGCCGTGCTTGTGAATGCGGTCGAAGCCGACCGGGAAGGTGCCCCACTCGACGAGGCGCACGTTCTCCAGGCCGAACTCGCGGAAGCGGTCCGCCGCCCACTCGCAGGCCTCGGTGAGATTGGCCGAGGAAGTCAGGCGCGGGCCGATGCCGTTCGCCAGCTCATCCAGGTGTTGCATCACCTGCAGCTGCTCGTCCGGAATCGCGTAGATCGCGTCCACGACGGTGTCGGTCGGCGGCAATCCGGTGACGGGCTGACGATTCTGCGCCAGCGCGGAGCCGGTCAGCAGCAGGGGGGCGAGGGCGAGCAGGAGTCGGCGCATGATGTTTGGCTTACGGCGGGAAGGGCCCGCTGCGGGGAGAAGCAGGATAGAATCTTCCGGATGAGTACGGAGAGCCGGCCGCGGACCCTGCTGGCCCCCCAGAATCTCGTCACCCTGGGCAACCTGGCCTGCGGCGTCGGGGCCCTGGTGCTGACCACCCACGCGCTGTTGCGCGACGATCCCCGCCTGCTCTACCACGCGGCTTGGTGGCTGGTGCTGGCGGCGGTTCTGGACGCGGTGGACGGCAAGGTCGCCCGCCTGACGGGCACCGCCAGTTCGATGGGGGCCCAGTTGGATTCCCTGGCCGATGCCGTGGCCTTCGGCACGGCGCCCGCGGTGCTGGCGGTGACCATGGTGCAGGTCTACGGCCCGGAGCTGGACATCCACATGCATCCGCGCCTGTTGATGCTGGCGCCGATCGTCTACTCCTGCTGCGCGGTGCTGCGCCTGGCGCGCTTCAACCTCGAGCACGAGGGCGACGATCCGAATCAGCCGCACGACGCCTTCGTCGGCCTGCCGTCGCCGGCGGCCGCGGGCGTGCCGGTCGGCTTGATCCTGCTCTACTTCGGCATCGAGGACATGCGCATCGTGCGCTTCGAACCGGACACCATCGCCCTGGTGCGGGAGGGGATTCTCATCTCGCTGCCGTTCATCATTCTGGCCATGGCGCTGCTGATGGTCTCGCGCATTCCCTATCCGCACTTCACGGGCTGGCTGACGCGCTCGCGCGGGCCGGTGGCGCCGCTAGCCAAGATCGTGATCTTCATCGGCATTCTCACCATCGAGCCGGAACTGGCGCTCGCGGTCTTCGGCTTGCTCTACGCGCTGATTCCGCTGGCCCTGAACGTGCCGCTGGTCTGGCGCACTCTGCGCGAGGACTAGGCATGGCCGACGTGTTCCTCGGGCTCGGCGCGAATCTCGGCGATCGCGGCGGGGCGCTGCGCTCGGCCCTCGCCGCGCTCGAGCGCCTGCCCGATCTGCGCCTGCGCGCCGTCAGCACGGCGCGGCGCACGGCGCCGGTGGGCGGTCCGCCGCAGCCGGATTTCGTCAACGCCGCGGCGCGTTTCGAGTGCGCGCTGCCGCCGCGCCGGCTGCTCGACTGCCTGCAGAGCATCGAGCGCCGCCACGGCCGCGTGCGCCGCGAAGCCAACGGGCCGCGCACCCTCGATCTGGATCTGCTCCTGTACGGCGCGGGACGCCTGTCCGCGCCGGGCCTCGAAGTGCCGCATCCGCGCCTGCACGAGCGCCTCTTCGTGCTCGAGCCGCTGGCGGAACTGGCGCCGCGCCTGCCGTTGCCGGGCGGCGCCACGGCCGCCGCGCGCGCCCGCGAGCTGGCCGCCGCGCCCGTATGACAAACTGCCCGATTCTGCGCAGCCGGACCGAGCTGCAGAGTTGGCGCGCCGGCCTGGCTCCCGGCGCAGCCGTCGGCTTGGTGCCGACCATGGGCGCGCTGCACGCCGGCCACGCCGCGCTGATCCGCCGCGCGCGCGCCGAGAACGAGCAGGCCGTGGTCAGCATTTTCGTCAACGCGCTGCAGTTCGACCGCGCCGAGGATCTCGAGCGCTATCCGCGCTCGCTGGAGGCCGACGCCGAACTCTGCGCCGCCGCGGGAGCGCAAGCCGTCTACGCGCCCGCGGCGGAGGATGTCT
>CAYVPL010000306.1:0-2954 GCA_964453755.1 uncultured Planctomycetales bacterium | reverse complement strand
TCATAAGGCTCGAGATCCCGCCCGTCGCCCTCCAACCGGCAGCGCAGGCACTCCAGCGCATCCGCGAAGCCCTCCTGGCCGACGATGCGCAGCGGATCCCGCCGCCGCAGCAGGCGCTCGGGCATCCACGGCGGCGGATCGAGCCGCAACTGCGCCAGCAGCAGGCCGGTCGCGCCCTGAATCGCCGCGCGCGGGATGCGCGCCCGCGCCTGGAACTCGCCGAGCAGGCGCAGCGGCACTTGCGACAACTCCTCGACGTTCAGCGTGCGCGTGGCCGGATCGAATTCCTGCTCGGCGCGCGGGCCGAAGAGCAGCGCCAGCGACAGCGCGTAGTCCGGCACCGCGCCGTCCTGCACCGTCGCGTCGAAGACCGCCAGCCGCCGCTTCAGCGTCTCGTAGCCGGCGGGATTCGCCCGCAGCCAGCCCGCCAGCTCCGGCAGCACCACGTCGAGCACGTCGAGATGCTTGAGGTCGTCCAGCACGCCCTCCATCTGCCCGGTGCGCATCAGCCGGAACAATTCCTCGGCGATGCGGGCGGGGGCGCTCAAAGTCAGATCGCGCGCGAACTTGCGCGCGGCGCGCACCTCGGCCGGCATCGGCTCGAGGCCCAGGCGCCGCGAAAATTTGATCAGGCGCAAGATGCGCACCGGATCCTCGCGGAAGCGCACTTCCGGGTCGCCGATGCTGCGCAACTGCCGCGCCTCGACGTCCTCCAGCCCGCCCACCCAATCCACGATCTCGCCGGCCACCGGATCCAAAAACAGCGCATTCACGGTGAAGTCCCGGCGGTGCGCGTCCTGCTCGGAACTGCCGAACAAATTGTCATCCCGGATCACCGCGACGTCGTCCGAATCCGGATCCGCATCCAAGCCCTCGGGCGTGCGCCGGAACGTCGCCACTTCGAAAATGTCGCGCCCGCGGTAGACGTGCACGATCTTGAACCGCCGCCCGATCACGCGCGCGCGCCGGAACACGCGCAGCACCTGATTGGGCCGCGCGCTGGTGGCGACGTCGAAATCCTTCGGCTGCTCGCCCAGGAGCAGATCGCGCACGCAGCCGCCGACCAAATAGGCCTCGAAGCCGGCGCGCTGCAGATCCTCGACGATGCCGATCGCCGAACGATCCAGCAATCGCTTGCTGAAGCCGACGGGGGAGCGGCGCGGCTGGCCGCTCATGCCGCCTGCCCCGCGCGCGTGAATTGCACGAGCATGCGCTCGCCGCGCCCCGGCGCCAGCGCGTCGCGCGCGAGCACCTGCGCGGACCAGAGGGCGCGCCGCTCAGCGGGCAGCGCGTCGAAATCGGCCTGCCAGCCGGGCCCGGCCATCCACAAGAGCGGCTGGCGGGGGGGGGCGCCGCCTTCCAGGCGCCCGAGCAGGGCCGGAAGGGGCTCGACGGCCCGCGCCACCAACGTGTCCGGGCGCGGATAGAGGCCAGGCAGCACCTCGCTGAGCTGGAGCGGATGCACCCGCGCGTTGGGTAGGTTGAGGTGGCGGCAGACTTCGCGCAGGAAGCCGGCCTTCTTGACGTTGCGCTCGATCAGGAACACCGTCCAGCGCGGCCGGGCGATGGCCCAGACCAGTCCGGGGAAGCCGGCGCCGGCGCCCCAGTCGACGATCAGGCGCGACGAGTCCGGCACCAGGGCGGCGGCGCGCAGGCAGTCCTCGAAGTGCGCTTCGATCAGATCCGTCCAGTTCTTGGCGCCGGTCAGGCTGGCGACGGTGTTGCCGGCCAGGATCAGGCGGCCGTACTCGAGCAGGGCCGGCAAGGTGGCGAGCTCCGGGTCCAGCGGCCGCAGCGCCTCCTCCAGGCGTGTCCGCACCGCAAGGCTCGGCTGGTCGAGCGCGTCGAGGGCGGCGGCGGGAATCCCGGGAAAAGACATCGTGAGTTAAGGGATGGCAGGCCAGGTAGGACTTGAACCCACAACATGCTGATTTGGAATCAGCCGCTCTACCATTGGAGCTACTGGCCTTCAATCCACGAAGTAATCCGCGAATCCTTGGAACCGTGGTGCCGAGGGGGGGACTCGAACCCCCACGACCTTAACGGCCACTGGCACCTGAAGCCAGCGCGTCTGCCAATTCCGCCACCCCGGCTGGGTCCGCGATTCGCGGCGACTATGATGCCGTCGCCGCGCGCGTCCGGCAAGATCCCATGGCCGAGAAATCACCGCCCGCCAGCCGCGATCTCGCCGTCAACCGCCGCGCGCGCTTCGAGTACGAGATCACCGAAACCCTGCTGACCGGCATTCAGTTGACCGGGCCGGAGGTGAAAAGCGTCCGCGCGGGCCAAATCAGCCTGGACGAGGCCTGGGTGCGGGCCCGGCCGGACGGTTTGTGGCTGGAGAAGGCGCGGGTGGCCGAATATCTGCAGGCCGGCCGCGACAATCAGGACCCGGTGCGGCCGCGGCGCCTCCTGGCGCACAAGCGCGAGGTGACGCGCCTGCTAGCCGCGGCGAAGGTGGAGGGCCTGCAGATCGTGCCGCTCAAGGTGAAGACGGTGGGGCGGTGGATCAAGCTGGAGATCGGCCTCGGGCGCAGCAAGAAGGCCCACGACAAGCGCGAGGGCATCAAGTCCCGCGAAGTCGAGCGGGATTTGCGGCGCGCGGTGCGGAAGCGGGTTTGACAAAAGATCGCGGGAAACCTGCGCACCACGTGCTAAAATACCCCACGGTTCCTCAGTGGGGGCGACCGGTTTTGACTGATGGTTTCTTGTTCCTTCGTGGCGCGCCGAGGTTGAAGAGATGGCCTCGTAAATCCCTCTTCAAGGCATACAAGCCAAAAACGATTACGCTTTAGCTGCCTAGTGCAGCACGTTCCAGAGGACCTCGCCTGCCGGTCTTCTGGGACGCACGATGGCGGGCTAGTTTGGCGTTCCTGGCCCGGGGACGTCCGGCGAAAACAACGGGCTGGTTGCGACTGGGACCTGTCCACCGGTGACGGACGCGACGAGACCTG
>CAYVPL010000305.1:0-3001 GCA_964453755.1 uncultured Planctomycetales bacterium | reverse complement strand
TCGACTTCTGGAAGGCCTTGCGCCCCGAAATCAGGCCCATGCCGCCGGCGCGCTTGTTGATCACCGCCGTGCGCACCGCGTCCTGCAGGTCGTTGGCGCCGCTGGCGCCGCCGCTGTTGATCAGGCCGGCGCGCCCCATGTAGCAGTTGGCCACCTGGTAGCGGCACATGTCGATGGGATGCTCGCTGGAGAGGTCGGTGTAGACCTTTTTGTGAGTCTTGCCGAATTTGAGCGCATCGAAGCCGTTGCCGTTGTGCTCCGGCATCTTCTGCTTGATGATGTCGGCCTCGATCGTCACGCCGAGGTGGTTGGCCTGGCTGGTCAGGTCCGCGGCCACGTGGTAATCCACGCCGTCTTTCTTGAAGGCGGAGTTGCGCGTGTAGCACCACAACACGGTGGCCATGCCGAGTTGATGCGCCTCGTGGAAGGCTTCGCTGACTTCGCGGATCTGCCGGCGGCTTTCCGCGCTGCCGAAGTAGATCGTGGCGCCGACCGCCTGCGCGCCCATGTCGAAGGACTGCTTGACGTTGGCGAAGAGGGTCTGGTCGTAGGTGTTCGGATACGAGAGGAACTCGTTGTGGTTCAACTTGACCAGGAAGGGAATGCGGTGCGCGTACTGGCGCGCCACGGCGCCGAGCACGCCGAGCGTCGAGGCCACCGCGTTGCAGCCGCCGTCCAGAGCCAGTTCGACGATCTTCGCCGGATCGAAATAATCAGGATTGGGCGCGAAGGAGGCGCCGGCGGAGTGCTCGATGCCCTGATCCACCGGCAGGATGGACACGTAGCCCGTGCCCGCCAGACGTCCGTGGTCGAGGATGGACTGCAGGGCGCCCAGCGTCCGGGTCGGCCGGTCCGAAGGAATGAAGGCGCGCTCGACGAAGTCCGGGCCGGGCCGATGCAGGCGCGCGGCGGCGATCTTCGGCTGCGAGAAAGAGAGCAACTTCTCGGCCTGGTCGCCGAGCACGGACTGGATCTGGCTGATGGAGGATGTCATGGCGCCGGATTGGGCGCCGAAGAATAGCAGCGCGGGTCAGCGGACCCGGACGCCCGCAAACCACGTCTCCTCGATCTTCACTGCGGCGATCTCCTGCGGCTGCAGGCCGGCGAGGGGCCGGCTCAGGATGGCGAAATCGGCGCGGCAGCCGGGCACCAGGCGGCCGAGGTCGCCTTCGCGGAAGGCGGCGTAAGCCGGCCACACGGTGAGAGCGCGCAGAGCTTCGGCATCGCTCATGCGCTGCTCCGGATGCCAGCCCGCGGCGGGATCGCCGGAAAGAGTGCGGCGATGGACGGCGGCGCAGTAGGCGGCGCGCAGGTCGGGGGTCTCCACCGGCGCGTCGCTGCCGTTTGCGATCATGCAACCGGCGTCGAGCAGCCAGCGCCAGGCGTAGGCGCCCTGCGCGCGCTCGGCGCCGAGGCGGGCCTCGGCCCAGGGCATGTCGCTGGTCTGATGCTGCGCCTGCATCGAAGGAATCACGCCCAATTCGACGAAGCGCAGCACGTCGTCGCGATGCAGCACCTGCGCGTGCTCGACGCGCCAGCGCAGCTCCGGATTCCCCGCTGCGGCGTAAGCGTCCAAGACCATGCGGTTGCCGCCGTCGCCGATGGCGTGCGCGCAGGCCTGGAAGCCGGCCGCTCGCGCGCGCGCGCACAAGTCAAGCAACTCTGCAGGCGCGATCTGCGCGAGTCCGCGATGCCCCGCCTCGTCCGCGTAGTCCTCGAGCAGCAGCGCGCCGCGCGAGCCCAGCGCGCCGTCGGCGTATATTTTCACCGCGCGCACCGCGAGCAGGCCCAAACCCGCGTAGTCGGCCTCCGGACCGCGCGCGAACCACTCGTCGAGCAGCGCGGGATCGTTGCCGTGCAGCATGGCGTGCACCCGCAGGCGCAGGCGGCCCTCGCGCGCCCAGCGCCGGTAGATCTCGATCTCACGATTTCCCGCGCCGGCGTCGTGGACGGAGGTGATGCCCTGCGCGTGCAGTTCGGCCTGGGCGAGTTCGAGCGCGCGCTCCAGTTCGGCATCGCCGGGCGGCGGAATCGCGCGCGTGATCAGTCCCTCCGCCGCGTCCACGAAGACGCCGGTGGGAGCGCCCGCGGCGTCGCGCAAGATCCGGCCCCCGGGAGGATCGGGGGTCTGCGCCGTGACGCCGGCCGCGCGCATGGCCGCCGCGTTGGCGAGCACGGCGTGGCCGTCCACGCGCGCTAGCACGGCGGGCCGCTCGGGCAGCGCAGCGGACAAGGCGGCATGCGTGGGGAATTCCTGGGCCGCCCAGTCGTTCTGATCCCAGCCGCGTCCTTGCAGCCAGGCGCCGGCCGGCAGCCCGGTTGCGGCCGCCGCCGCCCGCTCCACCACTTCGCGTTCGCTGAGCGTGCCGCGCAGATCGGCCTGCATGCGCGCCAGGCCGATGCCCGTGAGATGCAGGTGCGCGTCCGCGAAGCCCGGATAGACGGCGCGTCCCTGCAGATCCACGAGCGCGGCGCCGCGGCCGGCAGCGCGTTCGGCGGACGCGCGCGTGCCCGCGGCGATCACCACTCCGCCCCGCACCGCCATCGCCTCGACCACGGCGCCGTCGGCGTCCAACAGATGAATGCGCCCGCCGTGGAAGACCGTCGCCGGTTGCGCGGGTCCGCCCAGCGGCACCACGCAGGCCGCGCCGAGCAGCGCCGCCAGCGCGAGGGCGGCGGCCGCGCGCATCAAGCCAGCGCCAGCATGCGCTCGAGCGCGCGGCGCGCCGGAGCGGCGAGTTCGGGCGGCACGATCACGCGCGGCGCCCGCCGGTGCAGGCACTCCCACAATTTTTCCGGCGTGTTCTTCTGCATGTGCGGGCAGAGATTGCAGGCGCAACTCGCGCCCGGCGCCGGCACGTATTCGTTCTGCGGCGCCTCCTTGCGCAGGCGATAGATCATGTTGGCTTCGGTGCCGACGATGAAGGTCTGGCCGCGCGCCGCCTGCACCAGGCGCAGCATGCCGGCGGTGCCGACCACGTGCTCGCTGGCGTCGCGCACC
>CAYVPL010000304.1:0-3068 GCA_964453755.1 uncultured Planctomycetales bacterium | reverse complement strand
GTCCTCTGCGCGGCGCAAGGCGCGGCCTGGCTGCGCATGCACGACGGCTCTGGATTTGCGGCGGTGCGCGCCGCGGCGGCCTGCGCGCGCGCGGCTCGCGGGGAGGCGCGCTGATGTCCTGGCCCTCCGAGTACCGCATCACCGACGCGATCGAGATCCTGCTGCTGACGGTCGCGATCTACGCGATCCTGCGCTTCATCCGCAGCACGCGCGGCGTGGGCGTGCTGCGCGGCCTCTTCACCGTGGCGATCTCGGCCACAGTGCTGCTCGGCGTGCTCGACCGGCTGGCGCCCGGCGGCATGGACGTCATCAAGTACATCCTGTCCATCGTCACGCTGTTCTTCGCCTTGATCGTGGTGGTGCTGTTTCAGCAGGAGTTGCGCCACGGCATCAGCCGCTTCGGCCAGGCCGAAATCTTCCGGCGGCTGCGCGGCGGCGCGCCCGCCAACGACGAGATTCACCAGATCGCGGCCGCGGCCAAGCGCCTGGCGAATCAGCGCATCGGCGCGCTGGTCGCGCTGGAGCGCGAAGTGTCGCTGCAGCCCTTCTCCGAAGGCGCAGTGGCCCTCGATCTGCCGGTGACTTCGGTGCTGCTCGAAACTCTGTTCTTCCCCGGCAGCCCGCTGCACGACGGCGGCGTCGTGGTGCGCGGCAAGGCCATCGTCGCTGCCGCCGCCATCTTCCCGCTCACGACGAATCCGCAAGTGCCGGCGCGCCTCGGCACGCGCCACCGCGCAGCCATTGGCCTGAGCGAAGAAACCGACGCCATCTGCCTGGTGGTCAGCGAGGAGACCGGAGAAATTTCGCTGGCCAAGGCCGGCTGGATCGAGCAGGCCGTGCCGCAGGATCAACTCGAGCGCCGCCTGCAGGACATGCTGCTCAGCAACGGCGCCACCGCCAAGGCGAAGATCGCGTCATGAGCCTGCTGCACCAGATTTTCGTTCACGACTGGCGCCGCAAGCTGGTGGCGCTGGTTTTGGCCTGCGCCCTGTGGTGGTGGGTGGACGGCGTGATCGCGCACGACCGCTCGGTGTCGCTGCGCGTGGTCACGGTCAGCGGCCCCGCCACGCCGGAGAACGGAACTCTGACCATTCAGGTGCCCGCCGGCTGGACCCTCGTCGAACCGCGCGAAGGCACCAGCATTCCGATCTGGCTGCACGGCTCGCGCTCCAACCTGGAGAACTTCACCGGCAGCCAATTCGGCGCATTCAGCGCGGTGGCGCCGGCCAGCGCCGGTCCGGGCTTGACCGAATTGGCCGTGCCGCTGACGCCGGAGCAGCTCGACTGGCTGCGGCCCGAAGAGGCGCAGCAACTGCTCGGCGGCGTCGAGGGCCGGCAGTCCCTGCGCGAGGTGCGCCTGGAGCGGGTCAGCACCGCGGTGCTGCCGCTGGGGCAGCATCTGCTCGACGTGCGCGGCAGCGCGGCGAAGGATCACGAAGTCATGCGCTGGGACGCGCGCTTCGAAATCACGCAGGCCAGCCTGTCCGGCCCGCATCGCGTCGTCGCCGCGGCGAATGCTGAACAGGCGCGCGCCGCCGACGATCCGGACGCGCCGGCCAGCCTGTTCGAGGCCATCGAACTCGAGCCCACGACGCGCCACGACGTGGTCGTGATGATCCGCCTCGCGGAAAACTGGCGCGCGCGCGGCCTCGAGCTCGATCCGAGCTGGATCCGCGTGACGATTCCGGTGCGCCTGCGCGCGGGCGGCTTCCACGAGTGGTCGCCGGCCCTCGAAGTGCTGCACTCCAGCCCGCCGCGCTGGCAGGCGCCGGCTTACACCGCCAAATGGCGCGCCAGCCTCAAGTACGAAGCGCTGCCGCCGGGAGTGGCCTTCGGTCCCTGGATCGAGGAGCACGTGCTGCTGTTGCTGCCGCTCTCGCGCCTGCCGGCCGACCAGTTGGAGCAGCGCGAAGTCAACGTCGAGTGGACGCTGGTTGGCCTCGAGCCCGAGGAGAAATCCAGCCTGCTCGACGCGCTGGCGATCGAGCCGGTGGATCCGGAGAACGGCGCCGTGGTCGTCACACGCGCCGGGCCATGAGCGAGCGTCTGTTCGGCACCGACGGCATCCGCGGCCGCGCCGGGCAATGGCCGCTGGTGGATGAATTCATTCACGGGCTCGGCCGCGTCGTGGGCGCGCGCGTCGTCGCGCAGGCCGCGGGCGCGCAAGTCGTGATCGGCCACGATGGCCGCGCCAGCGGCCCCGGCATCGTCGCGGCGCTGGGCGCGGGCCTGCGCCGCAGCGGCGCTGCGGTGCAGGAGCTGGGATTGTGCACGACGCCGGCGCTGGCCTACCTGGCGGCGGCCGGACCCTTCCAGGCCGGCATCATGGTTTCGGCGTCTCACAATCCGGCGGAAGACAACGGCATCAAACTCTTCGGCCACGACGGCGCGAAGTTTCCCGACGCCGCCGAGGCGGAACTGGAGGCGGCCCTGCAGCGGCCGCTGCCGCCGCCCGCCAGCGCGCCGGGCGCGCTGCGCGCCGATGCCGCGGCCCTGGATCAGTACGTGGCGTGGCTGCAAGGCGCCTTCGCCGATCTCGAGCTCGGCGGCCGCCGCATCCTGGTGGACTGCGCGAACGGCGGCGCCTCGCTGCTGGCCGGCCGCGTGCTCAGCGCCTGCGGCGCCACGCCGGTGCTCGTCAACGACCGCCCCGACGGCGCCAACATCAACCGCGACTGCGGCGCCCTGCATCCGGAGGCCGCCGCGCGCGCCACGGCAGCGGGCGGCTGCGACCTCGGCATCAGTCTCGACGGCGACGCCGATCGCGGCGGCGAGCTCGACGGCGCCGGCCGCGTGCTGGACGGCGACGCGCTGCTGGCCGGTCTCGGCCGCCATCATCAACAGCGCGGCGACCTGGCGCAATCCGCCGTGGTCGCGACGGTGATGAGCAACTTGGCGCTCGAAACCTGGCTGGCGGAATCCGGCGTGCGCCTGCTGCGCACGCAGGTCGGCGACCGCTTCGTCGCCGAGGCGATGCGCGCCGGCGGCTTCAATCTGGGCGGCGAAAAGTCCGGCCACCTCCTCTTCGGCGCCGACCACGGCTGGCGCGGCGACGGCCTCTACACCTT
>CAYVPL010000303.1:0-3085 GCA_964453755.1 uncultured Planctomycetales bacterium | reverse complement strand
TACGTCATTGACACCTGCCGCGAAGTGCTCGCCAATCCGAATGCGGACGAGCCGCTCACGGCCTTCCTGATCGGCCGCTACGAGAGTTCGGTGCAGGACGCGACCCTCGGCTATCTGGGCATGCTGCGCGAGGCCGGCCGCGAGGCGGACTTCACCGCCACCGTCGCCGACTTCGAGAAGTGGATGAAGGATCAGAAGGTCGTGCCGCAAGAGGGCGGCTTCCGCATTCGCCTGCTCGAGGCCAATGCGCTGGTCGATCAAGGCCGCATCAGCGAGGCCTTGGCGCTGGCCCAAGAGGTTGCACGCGAGAATCCGCGCAACGTGCTGCGCCTGCAAGCCAACGCAGCGATGGCCTATGCCATCCAGCGCGCACCGCCGGAAGCTGAAATCTCGCTGGAGATCCTCTACCAAGCCGCCGAAGGCTCGCAGCAGTCCGGCGAGTTCGAGCGCGCGATCGGTTTCTGGCGCGTGCTGCTCGCCCGCCTCCCCGGCTCGCCCAAGGAGGCGGAATACACCAGTCAGGCTTACCTGAGCCTGGCCAGCGCCTGGCACCAGCTCGGCGACAGCCTGCTGGCCGGCGCCGCAGCCGCCGCCGGCTACCGCGCGGGCTTCGACGACATCGCGATGGGCAACCGCCTGGCCAAGCAGTGGTTCGCGAAGTCCGACAGCCTGTACCGCTCGCGGCCCTCGGATGACGTGCTCAAGTTGTGGAACAACGACGCGCTCGAGGCCGTGAAGGCCACGGAAGACAAAGAAGGCTCCAACCCGGACGCCATCCTCTTCCGCGACGCCGAGAACAAGTTCCGCAGCGCTGAAGCGCTGGCCAACGCCGCCAAGGATGCCAAGCCGGACTCCAAGGAGGCGCAAGCCGCCATCAAGGCCTACCGCGAAGCGGCCACGGCTTACGCGCAGATCAAGCAGGGCTCGAAGTACTACGAAAAGTCCTACGTGCAGCGCGGCGTCTGCATCTACAAGATCATTCGCTGGGATGCGACCGCTGGGGACGAAGCGATCCAGGTCTTCGAGGACTACATCCGCTACGCCGCGGATCCGGCCAACGCCCCGCGCGACGCCGCCGAGCGCAAATTCCGCAAAGAGACGGAGCCCGCCGCCCGCTTCTACCTCGGCGACTCCTGGCGCCTGCTGGCCAAATCCGGCCGCGATGGCGCCTGGGACCAGGTGCTGAAAATCTTCGAAGGCTACGCCGATCAGTACCAAGCCGAGCAGCGCGACCTGGCCGACACCGCGCGCGACGCGCGCCTCGAGGCCTTCCTCGCCCTCGGGCGCGCGGACGAGGCCGAGAAGGAATTCGAGGCCATGATCAAGGCCGAGACCAAGGACACGCGCATCGTTTCGGCTTCATGGAAGATGCAGAACTACTTCGCCGGCGAGGCCGAGAAGGCGAAGGCCGCCGGCTTCGAGGCGCGGGCCCCCCACCTCCGCAAGGTGGTCAAATACCTCGGACTCATGAACGAGCGCGCGTCGGCGCCGGCAGGCGACAGCCTGTACCGCGAGGCCCTGTTGCGCATCGAACTGGCCGAGTGGGCGAATGCGGAGAAACTGCTCGAGAAGGCGCTCAACGACGCTCCGACGCCGTTGAACGAGCGCTACAAGTTCGGCGCGAGCGCCGCTCTCGTGGACTGCCTGCTGCAGCAGCGCCGGGTCGGTCAAGCCGTGCCCATCGTCGAGCGGCTCCGCGCGGACAAGCCGCTCGACCCGCGCGTCCTCGGCTTCGCCGTCAAAGTCAAAGCCGGATTCCTGATCGTCGAGAACAACCAGATTCTCGAGGTGCCGGGCGAGGGCACCCCGGAGGCGCTCAAGGAGGCCTTCGACGCCGCCACCACGCTCGAGCAGGTCGCCACCAACGACGCGCTGACGGCCAACGAGAACAAGTTCCGCAGCGCCGCCTGGTGGGAGGCGCGTCAGGTCCAGATCTACGTCGTCTACCGCATCGGCTTGGTGGATCCGATGCGCAAGGACGAGGCGAAACGCATCATCGCCAGCATCGAATCGCAGGCGCCGGACCTCGGCGGCGAAGTCGCCGGACCGGACATGCCGCGCAAACTCCGTTGGATCCAGCAACGTTAGGCCATGCTCACCCTGATCCCTCTGTTGTTCGCGCTGAGTTCCCCCGCCGCCCCGGCGCAGGACCGATTCGAGCGCGCTGACGGCCGCACCGTCCACGGCAAATTGGTCCAAGCAGGGCTCGCGGAAGTCACCGTGGCCAGCGGCGACGGCAAGGAGACCAAGATTCCCGCCGCCGATCTGCTCGACGTCGTGCCGGGACCGGCCACGGAGCTGATGCGCCAAGGCGAAGCCGCCTTCGCGCAGCGCGACTGGAGCGGCGCGGCCAACGCCTTCTCCGCCGCGTCCGCCGAAGCCAGCGAAGTCGCCTGGCAGCCGATCTGGGCCGGACTCCGGCATGGCGAAGCCCTGCTGCAGAGCGCGCGCGCCGACCGCAGCAAAGCCGGCGAAGCCGTCACGGCGCTGCGCACCTGGTGCGACGGCAACGCCGAATCCTTCTGGCTGCCGCGCGGCCGCCTGGCCGAAGCGCGCGCCCGCGTGATCGCCGGCGACGTGGATGGCGCCACCGGCCTCCTGCAGGCTCTCTCCGACCTCGCCTTCCAGCGCGGTCTGGCCAAGCACCTCGAACTCGAAATCAACCTCGAGCGCTGCCGCGCCTTCATGGCCGGCGGTCAATTCGACGTGGCGAGCGCCCGCCTCCAAGACCTGGTCACCAAGGATCCGCCGGCCGACGCGCCCCGCGGCGTGCGCTCCCGCATGCTGGCTCTGCGCGGCGAGGCGCAAATCCTGCTCGGCGACGCCACCGCCGCCAAGAGCGGCCAAGGCGCAGCCACGGCCTACTGGGAGGGTTTGGCCCGCGACACCAAAGCCACCCCGGAAGTGCGCGCCGCCGCCCTGGTCGGCTTGGCCGCCACCGCCCGCGCCGCCGGCAAATTGCGCGAAGCCCAACTCCAGCTCGCGGAAGTCGTCGCCGTGCTCGACGCCGGTCAGGAAGTCCTGGCCCGCGCGCTTTGGGAGCTCGCCGAGGTGACGGCCCAACTGGGCGACCACCCGCTCCCGG
>CAYVPL010000302.1:0-3085 GCA_964453755.1 uncultured Planctomycetales bacterium | reverse complement strand
GTTCGCGATCAACTGCAGCAGCACCTTCTAGCCGGTGCGCGGCGGGGCCACGATCAGCCCGCGCTGCCCCTTGCCGATCGGCGAAATCAGGTCCACGATCCGCATTTCCACGCCGTCCCGCTCGGTCTCCAGGCGCAGGCGCTGGTCCGGATAGAGGGGAGTCAGATCGTGAAACGGCGCGATCGCAAATTGCTTCTCCGGATCGTCGCCGAAGACTTCCAGCACCTCGTGCAGCACGAGCATCTCGTCGTCGCGCTCGCCGATCGGCGCCAACACGCCCAAGACCACCTGCCCGGTCAGCAAGTGATGCCGGTCCACCAGCCCGCCGTGGAGCAGCGGATCGGTCGCGAAGCTTGCGGTGTAATCATTGATCAGGTGGCGGATGAACCCGTGCCCCTCCGGCATCACCTCCAGCACGCCCTCGATGAAGAACACGCCGTGCTCGGCCTGCAGCTTGCGGATGATGCGCCGCAGCAGGGGGCCGCGCTGCATCGCCAGGGCATCGTCAATGCCCGCCTTGTCCGCCAGATCCTGCAGATCGTTCAGGTGCAGCGGCAGGTAGAAGGCGAGCTGCAGCTCCTCCTTCTTGCGCTTGGCCGCGTAGTGCGGCACCTGATCCTGACTCCAGGGGAACTGCGGCGGCGGCGGCAGCTGCCCGACCGGGACGAAAACCGGGGCCCCGGTGGAGCGTTGCTCCTGGCGGCGGCGGCGGCGGCGATGGCGGCGGCGTGATGCGAGGTCGGCCATGAAATGAGTCGAACTGAGCAGAGTCTGAGCGGAAAGGTTGTGATCAGCTCTGCCCCGGACGGAATGGGGGAGGCGCCTCGTCGGGCGAGGGCCAGCGCAGGCGAAGTGCGCGCGCCGGCAGAGCCTGCAGGCGGGCGGCAAGCGCCGCGCATTGCTCGCGCAGCCGCTCCAGCCCGGCGTCGTTGAGCAGAATAGCATCCGCCCGCGCCTCCTTGGCGGCCAGCGGCGCCTGCGCGGCCTCGCGGCGCTGCCACTCCTCCCGGCTCCAGCCGTGACGGGCGGCGGCGCGGCGGGCGCGCAATTCGTCCGGCACCGCCACGAACACCCGGAAATCGCAGATTTCGGCCAGTCCGCCTTCCAGCAGCAGGGGCACGTCCAGCACCGCCAGGCCGCCGGGCCGCTCCCTTTCCCAGGCCTCCAGCGCTGCCCAGGTGCGCGCCCGCACCCGCGGATGCAGAACCGCCTCGACCCGCCGCCGCGCGGCCAGGTCGGAGAAAATGCAGGCGGCCAGGCGCGGACGGTCCAGTCCGCCGGCCGCGTCGCGCAGGGGGGACCCGGTCGCGGCCTCCAGTTCGGCCAGCACCCGGGGATCGGCAAACAGCTCTCCAACCAGCCGATCGGCATCCACCACGATGCCCTGGCCTTGTTCCGCCAGGATGCGGGCCGCAGTGGACTTGCCGCTGCCGACCCCGCCCAGGGTGCCGACGATCCGCAGGCCTGCCGCCATGCCCCCCAGGATGCCCCGTTCTTGACCGAGTCTCAAGGAGGCCTTACAAAGTCCCCTTCACGCGGAGCAACCTGCGCTCGCGCGGGGGCTAAACTGCCCGTCCACCGGCGTACCCGACGCCCGTTCCTGCTTCCCTTTGACCCATCGTCCCATGTCGCAATCGAATCGCGGAGCCGCTCAGGTCAGCCTGATGTGGGTGATCGCCCTCAGCGTGATCGCTCTCGTGGCCGCCACCTTCGCCTTCCTCCAGAACGGCGAGTTCACCAAGGCCTCGGATCAGTTGACTGCCACCCAGGCCCAGCTCGAGGCGGAGAAGCAGATCTCCCAAGACCTGCGCACGGAGAAGCGGGACCTGTCCATGGCCTTCGGCTTCCAGGGTGACGGCGAGTTCTCGAGTGCGGCGGCCGTCACGGCGGCGCGTGAGGAACTGATGCGGGAGTTCGGCCTCGATCCGGCCAACACCCAGATGCGCACCTTCAGCGATCTGGTCGGCCCGATCATCACCACCCATCGTCAGGCCGTCAGCGAGCGGGACTCCGCGCTGGCCGAGTCTTCGCGCCTGCGCAACGACCTCGCCGCCAAGGAATCCGCCACGCGCACCGCGCTGGCCGACAAGGATCGCTCCCTGGCCGAGGTCCGTCGCGAGAAGGACGAACTGCAGGCCTCCCTGCAGCGTCAGATCGTGGACATCGAGCGCCAGCGGGACGCCACGCGCGACGAGTTCTCCACCCTGCAGAAGCAGCTCGCCGAGCTGCGCACCGTCGCCGACCAGCGCGAGCGCGAACTGCGCGGCGAAGTGGCGAAGTACCAGCAGCGCAACTCGATCCTGTCCGACAGCCTGAATGCGGTGAGCCGCCGCGCCGCGACGCCGGACGGCACCGTGCTGACCGCCGCCGCCGACATCGGCGTGGTGTGGCTGGATCGCGGCCACAACCAGCGGGTCACCGCCGGCATGGAGTTCGAGGTCCGCAACGCCACCACCAAGGCCGTCAAGGGCCGCGTCCGCGTCCAGCGCACCGAGGAGAACCGCTCCGAAGCGAAGATTCTCAATCAGGTCAACAAGTACGATCCGATCCACACGGACGACCTGATCTTCAACGCTGTCTACGACCCGAACCGCACCCCGGTGGCCGCCCTGCTTGGCAACGGCTTCGGCCGCTACGACGCCGACGACCTCCGCGCCATGCTCAAGGCCGTGGGCGTCGAAGTGCGCGACGGCGTCACCAACGAGACGGACATCCTCCTGCTCGGCACGCCCTTCTTCGACGAGGAGACCGGCGACATGATGCCCTGGGAGAACACCGACGAGTACAAGTCCGCGAACGCGTTGTCGGTGGAAGTGATCCCGATGCGCGACTGGACGCAGTGGCTCGGCAAGTAGGGATCCGATCGATCGCTCCGCGGGCGGACGGGGTCAACCCGGCCGCCCGCCTCCGTTTGTGCGTTGTGGGGGTGGTGGTGGTGGTGGTGGGTTCGTCTGCGCCTCCGGGCCGGGCTCCGTGCGCGGCGGGCGGCATTCGCGCGCAGTGCCGGGGGCCGGCGCGGAGCGGCGCGCGCGCGGGGTACGGAGCGGCGGCGCGGCGCGGCGCGCGGGAAGAGGCGCGCTCTGCA
>CAYVPL010000301.1:0-3117 GCA_964453755.1 uncultured Planctomycetales bacterium | reverse complement strand
CACGCGCGCGCTGGCGCTGGAGCTCGGCGTGGTCGGGCTGATGAACGTGCAGTTCGCGGTGCAGAAGGAAACGGTCTACGTGCTGGAAGTCAACCCGCGCGCCTCGCGCACGGTGCCCTTCGTCGCCAAGGCCACCGGCGTGCCCTTCGCGCGCATCGCCACGCAGGTGATGGCCGGTCGTAGCCTGCGCGAACTCGGCGCCGTCGAGCCGCGCGTGCGCGAGCACATCGCCGTGAAGGCGCCCGCCTTCCCCTTCGCCAAATTCATCGGCGCGCGCGCCGATCTGGGCCCGGAGATGCGCTCGACCGGCGAAGTGATGGGCATCGACCGCAGCTTCGGCATGGCCTTCGCCAAGGCCAGCGAGGCGGCCGGCCGCCGCCTGCCGACCAGCGGCCGCGTGTTCATCTCGGTGAAGGACGCCGACAAGCCGGGCGCAATCCAGGTCGGCCGGCAGATGCACGAAATGGGCTTTGAGTTGATCGCCACCGGCGGCACCCACCAGGCGCTGCACGACGCGGGCGTGCCTTGCACGCGCATCAACAAGGTGCACGAGGGCCGTCCGCACGCGGTGGACATGATCAAGGACCGCGGCATCGACTTCATCATCAACACGCCGCTGGGCAAGACGACCCGCTTCGACGACGGCATGATTCGCAGCGAGGCCTACCAGGTGGGCATCCCTTGCGTGACAACGCTGTCGGCGGGATTGGCGGCCGTGCAGGGCATTCGCGCGCTGCGCGGCGGCAAGGCCGAGGTGGCGAGCCTGCAGGATTACTTCGCGGCACCGCGCGCCGGCAAGGCCGCCCCCGCCGCGGCGACGCAGGCCTAGCCCGGCGGCGGGCGCCGGCGCCGCAGCGCGCGCGCCAGTTCACGGAAGTCGGCCGGGCGCAGCAGCGCCGCCGCCAGCGCGGCCGCCGCCACCCCCGCCGCGATCGCCGCGCACAGCCCGGCGACTCCGGCGGCATGACCGCCGAAGGGCCGCAGCGCGGCCCAGGCGCCGGCCCAAGCCGCCAGACCGGGAATTGTCAAAGTCAGAAGATCGCGCGGGCGGAAGAGGCGCGCCGGCAGGCCGAGCTGCGGCAGGCCGCCGATCAGCATGAGGCATTGCGCCAGGAGAGCCGCGGCCGTGGCCCAGCCGGCGCCGGGCACGCCGTAGTGCGGCACGAGCAGCAAGTCGCCGGCGAGATTGACCGGCACCACCATCACGGCGGCGATCGCCTGGAAACGATACTGGCCGCATGCGACATAGGCGCGCGCCAGCAGCGCGCCGAGCGCGGCCGGCGGCAGCGACCAGAGGTAGGCGCGCAGCGTGGCGGCAAGCATCTGCGTGTCTTCAGGCGTGAACTGGCCGCGCTCGAAGAGCGCGCGCACGACGGGCTCGGCGACGGCGTACATGCCCGCCGCCGCGGCGAAGATCAGCAGAAAGAGGGTCTGGGTGCCCCGCTTCATCACTTCGCCCAGACCGGCAAGATCGCGCTCGGCGGCCTTGCGCGCGAGCAGAGGCATCACGCCCGTGGCCGCGGACAGGCCGACCAGCGCCAGCGGCAGGTGCAGCAGGCGGTTCGCGTAGTAGGAGAAGGAATTGGCGGAAGAATCCACCAGCCAGCGCACCACGATCTGATCCACCACCGCCGCCAGCTGCACCGCGGCGAGACCGAGCAATGCCGGAGCGAAGTCGCGCACCGCGCGCTTCACTTCCGGCGGCAGGCGGCCGAAGCGCGGCGCCGTCGGGTAGCCGGCGGCGCGCACGCCCGGCAATTGCATGAGCCACTGCGCGGCGCCGCCGATCAGGATGGCGATCATCACCACCCAAGCGCGGTCCTGATCTCCCGCCGATTCCGGCAGCGGCCAGAGCAGCGCGGCGATCCAGAACAGGTTCAGCGTCACCGGCCCCAGCGCGGGCAGGAAAAAGTGCCCGCGCAAGTTCTGCGGCGAACTGTGCAGCGCCGCCAGACAGATCGGCAGCACGTAGGGCAGCAGCGCCAGCGCAAAAAGAATGGTGCGGCGCGTCTCCGTCCATTCCCCGCTGGCCGGCAGCAGGATCCAAGCTGTCAGCAGGCCGGCGCCGCCGAGCAGCACCAGGCCGCCGAGGATCTGCAGCAGCAGCCCGTG
This sequence comes from uncultured Planctomycetales bacterium, assembly GCA_964453755.1. GTDB lineage: Bacteria > Planctomycetota > UBA1135 > UBA1135 > UBA1135 > JAQBVK01. The sequence goes on along the minus strand of CAYVPL010000301.1, from coordinate 1,005 downwards.
AAATCGGGCGTAGATTTCGTGCGCAGGTGCACTGCCGCCGGCATGTTCCGCGCGGGCCAGCGCGGGCTGGATGGCTGCGGCCACGGCTCCTTCGCCGAAGAGTCGCCGGAACAGATTGGGCACCATCCAGGCTAGGTTGAGGGCGCCCAAGATCGGGCTCATGCCGAAGACCCCGGCCAGCAACGCGTCGCGCGCATAGCCGGCGATGCGCGACACCAGAGTCCATGCCGAGGTGACGAGCGCACCCCGCAGCGCCTCGCGGCCCGATCCCGAACCGGCGGCGGCCATGCCCGGATCATCCCGGCGCCCGCCGCGCCGTTCAATCGCCGGTGGTGGCGGGCCTGCAGGCCGCTGCTAATCTTGGGCGCCATGTCCATGACTTGCGCCTCGATCATGCGGCCGAATCCGGTGACCGTGCGGGCCACGCAAACGGTCGGGGAAGCCATCGGAATCCTCGAAAAGAACACGTTTCGCAGCATTCCGGTGACCGACGCGGAAGGCAAAATGTTGGGCCAGTTCGGGGTCCACGGCGCCCTCCGCATGCTGGTGCCGCGCATCGCGACCGAGAGGATGGGCCTGCCGGATCTGGCCTTTGTGAAGGACGATCTGGACGACATGTGGCGCCGGCTGGGCGGATTTTGGGACAAACCGGTCGGTGACTACGTGGACCCGGAGACCTATGTGGTGCATCCCGACACCCCCCTGACCAAGACCGTGCTCGCCCTGTATCACACGCACGACAACCTCCCGGTGGTGGACCCCGAGTCCGGCCAGTTGGTGGGAATCATCAGCTACTGGGACGTAGTGCGGAAACTGATCTACCGCGCATGATCTTCGGGCTGTCGCCGATGCTGGTCGCCGGCTCGATCTTCGGAGCCTGCTACCTGGTGGTCATGACGGAGCGCTTCAACCGCGCGAACATCGCGCTGCTGGCGGCCGGACTGATGATCCTGGTGGGAGTCATCGACCAGCACGAGGCCATCGAGGGCATCGACTTCAACACCC
>CAYVPL010000300.1:0-3117 GCA_964453755.1 uncultured Planctomycetales bacterium | reverse complement strand
CCGACCTCGCCACCGAGATCGGGCGCGAGACGCTGCTCCGCGACCCCTTGCGCGAACTCGGCCGCGCCAAGGACGCGCCGGACGTGGTGCTGCTCGACTGCCCGCCCTCGCTGGGCACGCTGTCGCTCAACGCGCTGGTCGCCGCCGACGGCGTGCTGGTGCCGCTGCAGGCGGAGTTCTTCGCGCTGCAAGGCATGGCGCAACTGCTCGACGTGCTCGAGCGCGTGAAGCGCCGCCTCAATCCGCGCCTCGAGCTCGTGGGTATTCTGGTCGGGATGTTCACGCGCCAGCGCAACCTGTCGCGCGAAGTCGTCGAAGAACTGCGCCGTCACTTCGGCGAGATCTTGCTGCCCACCTTCGTGCGCGTGAACGTGCGCCTGGCCGAAGCGCCGAGCCACGCGCAGACCATCTTCGAGTACGCGCCGGAGAGCGGCGCCGCGCAGGAGTTCCGCGAGCTCGCGCGCGAAGTGTGGCGCCGCATCTCAGGACGTGAGATTGCCGCGCGTCCAACGGCCGCGGCGGCGCGGCGTCCGGCGGCGGCGAAAGCGGCGGCGCGCGTTGCGCCGGCCGGGGAGCAAGCCGCTGGAGCGGATCTATCTTGACGCCAACGCGGGCCTGCCGGTCCGCGCCGAGGCGATCGAAGCCTGGCTCCGCGCCGAGCGCGAGGCCCCGGGCAATCCCGCTTCGGCGCATCGCGCCGGGCGCCGCGCGCAGGGCGTGATCGAAGACGCGCGCGAGCGCGTCGCCGCCTGTTGCCGCTGTTCCGCGCGCGAGATCGTGTTCACGAGCGGCGCGACGGAAGCCAACAATCTGGCGCTGTTCGGCGCGGCGCGCGCATTGCGCCGCATGCACGGCGCGCCGCCGCTGCTGGTGGCGTCGCCCGCCGAGCATCCGGCCGTGCTCGCCGCGCTGCGCGTGCTGCAGAGCGAAGGCTGGCCGCTGCGGCTGCTGCCGATTGACTCTTGCGCGCGCGCCGACGCGGACGCGCTGCTCGATGCGGCCGCCGCGGCGCCGGGCGCGGCGCTCGTCGCGCTGCAGTGGGCGAACAACGAGACCGGAGCGGTGCAGGCGATCGGCCGCGTCGCCGCGCGGGCCGGCGCAGCATGTCACGTGCACGTGGACGCGGTGCAGGGCTTCGGCAAATTGCCGTGGGACGATGCGCTCGGCGCCGCGAGCAGTTTCGCGGTCAGCGGGCACAAGGTGGGCGCGCCGAAGGGAATCGGAGCGCTGCGCGTCGCCGACGCGGCGCTGCTGGATCCGCTGATCGTCGGCGGGGGACAGCAGCGCGGCCGCCGCGCCGGCACGGAGTCGCCCGCGCTCGCCGCGGCCTTCGCTTGCGCCCTCGAGCTGGCGCTGGCCGAGCAGGAGGATTTCGCGCGCCAAGCCCGCGCCCAAGCCGCGCAGTTCCTCGCGGCGCTGCGCGCGGACGGCCTGCCGTTCCAGGAAAATCATCCGGCCGAAGGGCAGCGCTTGCCGAACACGCTCAGTCTCAGCCTGGCGGGCGTGGACGGGCGCGCGCTCCTGCCGGCCTGCGACGCCGAAGGACTGGATCTGGCGAGCGGCGCGGCCTGCGCGAGCGGCGCGCCCCTGCCTTCGGCAGTGCTGCTGGCCTGCGGATTGGACGAGGCCCGGGCGCGGGCCACGGTGCGCATCAGTTTCCCGCCTGGCCTCCGGGAGGACCGCATGTCCGAAGCGGCGCGCCGGTTTTTGCGCGTCGCACGGCGCCTCTACGAAGTCGCTAATCGGTAACACCCCGTTTTCAAAGGTCTTCGGAGCAGTGTTGAAAACTTCATCGCGAGTTCGCGGGGTTCCCGCGTATAGTGTTCACACACGACGAATGGCCTCCTAAGGCCTTACGCCATAAGCACTTACGACGGGTCTCCCCCCTAATGCCTCCGCTCCTCGAGACTGCCAGCTCCCTCTCCCACGCCTGGGCCCAGGTTTTGGCCCGTGTGGAGAAGGATCTCGGGGCGCCGGAGGTCGATGCCTGGCTGCGCGGATCGCGCCTGGTGTCCTGCGAAGACGGCGTCGCCACCGTGGAACTGCCGACGGCTCTGCACCAGACCCGCATGAATGCCTATCTCCCGCTCGTGCGGGAAATTCTGGCGGTGGGCGAATGCCGCACCCGGGTCATGGACCTCGACGTCGAGGCCGCGCTCTTCTCTCCGGAATTTTCGCTGCCCGCCGCCGAGCACGCGGCGCCGGTCGCGCCGGCCCTGGCCGCCGCCGCTCCCGCCTTGCGCCCGCCGGAAGCCCTGATCCTGCATCCGGACTACACGTTCGCCAGTTTCGTCGTCGGGCCTTGCAACCGATTCGGGCACGCGGCCGCGGTCGCCGTCTCCGAGCGGCCGGCCACCGCATTCAATCCGCTCTTCCTGCACGGCTCGGTCGGTCTCGGCAAGACCCACCTGATGCAGGCGGTGGCGCACGGACTGCGCGAGCGCAATCCGCAGATTCGCATCACCTACCTGTCCTGCGAGCAGTTCACGAATCACTTCATTCTCGCGCTCAAGCAGGGCTCCTTCGACTCCTTCCGCGATCACTACCGGCACACGGACGTGCTGATCGTGGACGACGTGCACCTGCTGGCCAACAAGCAGCGCACGCAGGAAGAATTCTTTCACACTTTCAACGCGCTGCACGGAGCCGGCAAGCAAATCGTTCTTTCGAGCGATTCGCCGCCGCAGGACATTCCCAGCCTGCAGGAGCGCCTGGTCAGCCGCTTCAAGTGGGGCCTCGTGGCCGAGATCGAGAAGCCCTGCTTCGAGACGCGCGTGGCCATCCTGCTGCGCAAGGCCGAGAAGATTGGCATCGAGCTGCCGGAAAGCGTGGCGCGCTTCATGGCCGAGCACGTGCAGGACAACGTGCGCGAGCTCGAGGGCGGCCTGCTCAACCTGAAGGCTCTCGCCGCGCTCGACGGGCAGAGCATCAGCCTGCGGCTGGCCCAGCGCGCGCTGCAACCTTCCACCGCCGCCGGCCGGCGCGCCGTCCGCATGGATGACGTGCTCGAGGCGGTCGTCGCCCAACTCGGCGCCAAGCTGCCCGACCTGCAGTCGAAGCGCCGCTCGCAGTCGGTAGTGGGGCCGCGCCAGGTCGCCATGTACCTGGCCCGGCGGC
>CAYVPL010000299.1:0-3132 GCA_964453755.1 uncultured Planctomycetales bacterium | reverse complement strand
TCGCCTACCTCTGCGACGACAAGATGCGCGCGGCCGCCAAGGCGCGCGGCGACGATCCCGACGAGCTGCCGCACCGCTACGCGAAGTTCATCAACCGCGTGGCGGCGAAGAAGCCCGCCGGCATGACGCTCGCGGTACACCTTTGCCGCGGCAACTTCCAGAGCACCTGGGCGGCGCAGGGCGGCTACGAGCCCGTAGCGCAGGCGCTGCTCTCGGAAATGAACGTCGACGCCTACTTCCTCGAGTACGACGACGCGCGCTCGGGCGACTTCAAGCCGTTGCGCTTCCTGCCCAAGGGCAAGATCGTGGTGCTGGGCCTGGTGACCACCAAGCTCGACGCATTGGAAAAGAAGGACGATCTCAAGCGCCGCATCGACGAGGCGGCCAAGTACGCGCCGCTCGAGCAACTCGCATTGAGCCCCCAGTGCGGCTTCTCGAGCACCGTGCACGGCAACAAGATCGCCGTCGACGCCCAGCGCGCCAAGCTGCGCCTGGTGATCGAGACCGCCGAGGAGGTCTGGGGTACGGCTTAGACCACCTATTGCGGATTTCCGGCCGGGATTTGCGTCCGGCCGACGATGTACTTTATAGTAGACATCGTCCTTTATTCAGAGCCATGACGATGCTGGTCGACCTCTACGGAAAGCTGATCCGCGAACAGCGCGCCCGCCGGGGCCTCACCCAGGCGGCGCTGGCCGGCAAGGCGCGCGTCTCGCGCGCGATCCTCTCGAGGCTGGAGCAGCGCAAGCCGGTGCCGGTGCAGTCGGACACCCTCGACCGGCTGCTCGCGGCGCTGGAGGTTCAGCCCGCGCTCGACGCGGCGGCGCGCGACGCGGCGCGCCGGCTGGCGCGGCTGGAGCAGGAGGTGCGGCGGGGCGAGCAGCGCGAGCGGCATCTGCGGCTCGCGCTCGAGCTGGCGGCGGGCGGCGCGGCAGCGAAGGCGAAGGTGGCGAAGGCGCGCGAACGCGTGTCGCTGTGGCGCGCGAAGAAAACCTGCAGCCCCTTCTACATCGAGCGCTGGTCGAAGCTGCTGGCGAAGCCGCCGCGCGTGCTGGCCCGCGAGATGTCGTCGCTCGGCGAGTGGGAGGACGCGCTCTTCCAGAACACGCCCTGGTCCTGGGCGTGGACCTGAGCCAGCTGCAGACGCTGTTCAGCGAGGCCCGCAGGCTCGGCGGGCACACCGAGTTCGTGGTCGTGGGCAGCCTCTCGATCCTCGGCGTCGTGCCGCGCGCGGCCGGGATACCGGCGCGGATGCTGATGTCCATCGACGTCGACTGCTACACGCGCCCCGACCCGGGACGGATCTTCGAACTCGGCGCAAAGCTCGGCGAGGGAAGTCCGTTCGAAGCCGAGCACGGGTTCTTCCTCGACCCGATCTCGCCGGACCTTCCGACGCTCCCCGGCCAGTGGGAACACCGGCTGATCCGCGTTCCGCTGGAGGTCGGCATCGTCGTCAACTTCCTCGACCCGAACGACGCCGCCGTGTCGAAGTACGCGCGCTGCGACGTGCGCGATCGCGAGTGGATACGCGCCGGCCTGCAAGGCGGCCTGCTGTCCGCGGCGATCATCGAGTCGCGGTTCCGCGACACGCAGTTCCTCGACGCGGCCGAAGAAGCGCGCGCACGCGAGGCGCTGAAGGAAGACAGGCGGGCGGCACGAAAGCCGCAGCGAGGCCGCGAGGGATAGGAAGGGATAGGAATTTCCTTCCCGTCCTGGTTGCACAAAACTGGCGGCTGCGGCCCGATCCGGGGTGGTGAGCGGCGGGTTGGTGCCACAATCGGTCATGCAGCGGCATTCGGGAGGCACGCGCAAGGGGCGTTATGGCAAATACTGTGCGTGTTCAACGCGTAGGTCCTGGAAGTAGGCCAGGGGTGATTTACCAAGCACATCCTGGCAACGGCGCTGCAATGACCGCGTGCTAGTCGCCAGCGTACTGGCAACTTCTTGCAACGAGAATCCGGTCTTGAGATTGTCCCGCGCCCACCGTTCGAAACGAAGGATGAGGGGGTCCGCCTGCGCCAGATGATTGGGGATGATGTATGGCGCTTGTGAGGATCGAATGTCGGCCAACAGGTAGCGGGAAACGACGGAGGCCAGTTCCGGACTGGCCTTGCGTATCAGCCAAAGGACGAGGTCAAGATGCCCCATGGCTGCCCCCGCCGTCACCCCCACCTCAGTCGGCACGAGCATGCGAGATTCGTCGAGCAGAACATTCGGATAGCGCTGCCGAAATAGCGGGCCGAGCCACCAAGTCGTAGTGGCTTCTCGATGATCAAGCAGTCCGGTTTCCGCCACGAGGAAGGTTCCGATACAGGACGCTGCGATCAAGGCCCCGCCTGCGTGCCATTTCAAGATCTGATCTTTCGCTTTTCGGACATCTGGTCGTTCGAGTGCCGGGACTAACCGTTCCGGAGTTCCCGTGCCCAGCGCAGGAATGATCACCCAGTCCGGTTTCAAATCCGGTGTGATCGGCTGAACGGGTATGGGCATTCCTTGACCTGACCGGACCTTCCGGCGTACGCCCACGATCGACACGTCGAAATGGGGCGTCCCGCCCATTTTTCGAGCCGAGAAGTTATTCGCAAGCGAGAACGCGTCGAGGATGACAGCGAGCCCTGTATCGAAAAGCCCGTCGAGGGCGAGCACGGAAATTCGCATGGCGTAAATGACGTCAAAGTTGGCATTCAAGACTATACCTGTAGCCGATCCAACCGGCTAATGTGGGTACTTGGATTCGGCTGCACAATCGCCGCCGGTATGGTCAGCGCGCTTGAGAGGTGACGGGCTCTCGCCAAGCGCGCCGTGGAGAATCACGTCGACTAAGTTCGCCTCACGAGCCTGCGGCCAACGGTTGTGCTATTCAGCGGCTCCCTGGTCCCCCGTCGGTGTCGCTGCCCACACCCTAGCGGCATACCGGTTAGGGCGCAGTGCCGCCTGCCCAATCAAGCCGGGCGCAGAGGGGGCCTCACTGTTACGACGCTCATCATCCCAGAAGATGCTGTAGAAGCAGATGTACTCGCCGTGTACGGGCGTCCATATGATGGTAGGACGGGTGCGGTCGAAGTATGCGCGCACAGTAAACGGCGCAAAAAATGATGAACACGTGTTGCCTATTCTCAGTGGCTCGATGGC
>CAYVPL010000298.1:0-3137 GCA_964453755.1 uncultured Planctomycetales bacterium | reverse complement strand
GCCGCATCCGGCGTCGAGAAGCCCATCCCCGCCGACGCGGCGTTGCGCAACCCGCACGAGCGCGCGACGGCCGGCGATCCCAAGGAGCCGCAGACCGCGGCGAACGAGATCAAAGTGCCCGCGGCCGCCGCTTCCGCGCCCCCCGTCGGCATGCACCAGGTCAAGAGCGGCGAGACTCTGTACCGCATCGTGCTGAACGCTTACGGCACCGCCGCGCCCGAGCTGATCCAGGAAGTGGCGAAGGCGAACGGCATGAAGGACGCCTCGGCGCTCAAGGTCGGACAGAAAGTCAAACTGCCCACGCTGGCCGGCTGGCCCGCGCCGAAGGCCAACTAGCCGATCCACGCTCGCGGATCGTTCCGCCGCAGACCGTCATGCTCCATCGCGTCCTATTCATCGTGTTGGCTTTCGCCGAAGGCGTCGGCAGCGCCGCCGGCCAGTTCGCTTGGTACGTGGATCCGGTGAACGGAGACAACGGCGACAGCGGCTGGAACGAGAACGACGCCTTCAAGACGCTGACGCACGCGCTCACGCGCGCGACGATCACCGACACGATCTTCTGCATGCCCGGAACCTATTCCGCGGCGTCGGGCGAGACCTTTCCGATCAACGTCAAGAACCGGGTCAACCTCAGCGGCCTGGACGGCGCTGCGGTGTTCGACGGCAACGGCGTGGGCGTGCTGTTCCAGCTCGGCGCCAACGTCACCGAGCCGATGACCGTGAGCGGTCTGACGTTCACCGACGCCGGCACGCTCTTCAGCATCCAGTCCGGCCGCACGGTGCTGGGACTGCAGGTGCAGGGCTGCACCTTCGGCGACGGCACGATCGGCTTCGCGGCGGCATGCAGCACCAACGCCGTCGGCCAGGCTTTCGAATTGAGCACCTGCACCTTCGCGGCCCTCGCCGGCGGCACGGCCATCCAAATCAGCGTCAGCGACGGCGAGTTGGACGACGGCGGCCTGATCAGCAACAAAATCCTCGGGGACTACGCCACCGGAATCGCCGTGAGCGCCACCGACGACGCGGTGATCACGACCGGTTTCGTCATCGAGCGCAACCGCGTCGCCGGCTGCGACGACGGCATCCTTCTCTCCGCCTCCGGCTCCGGCAACAACGGCCTCAACGTCGCGACCATCGAGGCGCCGCTCATCGCCAACTCCCTGGATGGCTCGCGCGGCGCGGGCGGCGTCGGTCTCGAATTGACGGCGGAGACCGGCAACCTCGGCGAGAACGCGCTCGTCGCCAGCGCGGTGTCCTTCTGCGAGATCGCCGACTTCGGCGTGGCGGTGCGCGTCAGCACCGACAACGACGGCAACAACCAGGCCGACGTCACTTCGGACTTCTACGGCAACCTGCTGCGCGGCGCGCAGATCGGGGTGCAGTTGGACGCGGTCCAGCCGCATCCGCTCAACCGCAACGCCGATCCCAACTTCGGCGGTCATCCCGACGGCGGCTCTTCCGGCCTCAACACTTTCATCGGCTTCGCCACGGATTTCGATCTGGCGCTGACCCAGAGCGCGGATCTCGCCGCCTGCTGCAACTGGTTCGACGGTGCGCCGGTGTCGCAGGACGGCACGGTTCTGACGAATCCCGTGCTGGAGGATTCTCTCGAAGCCGCCGCGGACGACTCCGTGCGGCCGGGCTTCGAAGGCGAGGTGGTCACCCTGTTCGCAGGCAGCCGCTCCGGCTTCGTGGATGCGCCGGTGGGCGGACCGACCGGCCAAATTTCCGTCACGCTCGACGGCGTCGAGTTGCCGCAAGACGCCCTGAGCGCGCCGCGGCCCGGCAACCGGCTCGAAGTCACGCTGCCCAGCCTCGATTCGGGCACGCACACTCTGGCCGTCGCCAATCCGGGCGGTCAACTCGGCCTCTTCGATTTCCTCGCCGAGGCCTCCGAAGAAGAGAGCTGCTTCGTCGCCACCGCCGCGCACGGCGACGCCGACGCGCCCGAAGTGCTGGCCCTCCGCGGCCTGCGCGACGAGTACCTGAAGTCCAACGCGCCCGGCCGCGGCTTCATTCGCTGGTACTACCGCGAAGGTCCCGCAGCCGCCGGCTGGATTGCCGAGCGGCCGTGGGCGCGCGCCGGCGCCCGTCTTGCGCTGCAGCCCGCGGTCCTCGCCGCGCGCGCGCTGACGCAGTGGAATCCGGGCCAGCGCTTCGCCTTCGCGGTGGCGCTGCTCGGCGGGGCGTTCACGCTGCTGCGGCGGCGGAGGGGCTAAGGGCCCCCCTTCGGATACTGGCCCAGACGGCTGGTGGTGCGCGGCCGAAAAAAAACCGGCCAGAGGCCGGAGCAAGAGAAAGCACGAGTCGAGCCTGCCGGGGACCCCTGGGGGCAGTGGTGGAGCTGCCCAGCCCGAGACCGGGTCCGGAATGGGAAGAATTGGGCGCAGGGCGCGGCCCGCGTTCCGCTTCGAGAATCCACGCCCGTCTTCGGGCGGGGTAACTCTCTTCTTGCGCCTTTCCGTTCCGTCGTCCGCAGCCGTCTGGGCCAGTATCCGGTGGGGTGGCCTTAGCGCACCCGCCACGTGCCGCCGCTGGCCGCAATCCCCGCCTGCAAATTGGGCCAGGGTCGCGGCGGCAGCACGAGGTCGGCGACCCAGGTTTCTGCGCGCCACTCTTCCTTCTCGACGCGCGCCACGCTGCGGAGGGAGGCCAGCACTTTTCCGGCGGCGGCCGGAACTTCGACGGTGAGGCGCAGGGACCAGGAATCGAGGCGGCGCGCGACGGCGGCGTCCAGATCGTCCATGCCTTCACCCTCGTGCGCGGAGACGAACAAACCCTCCGGATGGGCGCGCTGGACCAGCATGCGCTCGTCGGGGCCGAGGCGGTCGGCCTTGTTCAGAACCAGCAGGCGCGGAATCTGCGCCGCGCCCAGATCGGTCAGCACCGTCTCCACGGCGCGCAGATGGCTGTCGAGCAGCGGATCGCTGGCGTCGGCCACGTGCAGGAGCAGATCGGCGTTGAGCGTCTCCTCCAGAGTGGCGTGGAAGGAGGCGATCAGATGGTGCGGCAGGTCGCGCACGAAGCCGACGGTGTCGGCCAGCAGCACGCGGCGGCGGTCCTGCAGGCGCCAGGTGCGCACGCGCGTGTCGAGCGTCGCGAAGAGCTGGTCGGCGACGTAGACCTCGGCGCCCGTC
>CAYVPL010000297.1:0-3138 GCA_964453755.1 uncultured Planctomycetales bacterium | reverse complement strand
GGGATCGTCCTGCTTCACGGTCGCGCCCACCGGCACGATCCAGCGGACGATCTCCCCCTCGTGAACGCCCTCGCCGATGTCAGGAAGTTTGAATTCGAGTACGGCCATGATGATTTCTAGAAATCCAGGACCTGCTCGATCGCGTCCATCACGCGGCGCGCGTCGGGCAGGTAGTAGTGTTCGAGCGTGTTGGGGAACGGCGTGTCGAAACCCGTCACCCGCTTGATCGGCGCCTCGAGGCACTCGACCGCGTTCTCGGCGATCAGCGCGCTGATTTCGCCGCCGAAGCCGCAGAAGCGCGGCGCCTCGTGCACGACCCCCACGCGCCCGCACTCGCGCGCGTGTTGCAGCACCGCTTCTTCGTCCAGCGGCAAGAGCGTGCGCAGATCCACGACCCGCGCCGACTTGCCGGTCTTCTCCGCGACGCGCGCCGCCGCCGTCTCACAAACCGGCACCATCGCGCCGTAGCAGAACACGACGGCCGCGTCGCCTTCGCGCACGAGGCGCGTCTTGCCGAGCGGCACCGTGTAGGAACCCTCGGGCACGTCCTGGCGGAAGGAGCGGTAGAGCGCCTTCGGCTCCAGGAAGATCACCGGGTCGGGATCGGCGATGCTGGCCAAGAGCAGGCCCTTCGCGTCGTACGGCGTGGACGGAATCACCACCTTCAGTCCCGGCGTATGACAAAAATACGCCTCGCCGCTCTGCGAGTGATACAGGCCGCCGCGAATCCCGCCGCCATACGGCGTGCGGATCACCATCGGCACGGTGTACTGCCCGCCGGAGCGGTAGCGCATCTTCGCCGCCTCGCTGACGATCTGATCGAAGGCCGGGAAAATGAAATCCTGAAACTGAATCTCGCACACCGGCCGCATCCCGGCCATCGCCAGGCCGATGCCCACGCCAATGATGCCGTCTTCGTTCAGCGGCGTGTCGAAGCAGCGCTCCTCGCCGAACTCCTTCGTCAAGCCGTCGGTGGCGAGAAACACGCCGCCTTTCGGGCCGACGTCCTCGCCGAGCACCAGCACGCCGGCGTCGGCCCGCATGGCGGTGCGCAGCGCGTCGTTGACGGCCTGGACCAGGGTCAGTTGACTCACAGCGGGAACTCTCCTTTCTCGTCCACGCCCTCGCCGCGCGTGGTGAAGTGCTGGATGCAGGCGTCGCGCTGCGCGGCGAGGTGCGGCGGCATCTCGGCGTAGACGTCGGTGAAGACAGTTGTCAAACCAGGACGCGGTTTCTTCTCGGCGGCGGCGGCGCCGGCCAGCATGCGCGCGTCGCTGTCGGCCTCGGCGGCGGCCGCGGTCTCGGCCGTGAGATGACCCTCGGCGATCAGATAAGCGCGCAGGCGCGTCAGCGGATCCTTCTTCTCCCACTCCTTGAAGACCTCGGCGCCGATGTAGCGCGTGGGATCGTCGCTGGTGGAGTGGCCGCCCATGCGGAAGGTGACGGCTTCGACGAGAGTCGGGCCCTCGCCGGCGCGCGCGCGCGTGACGGCTTCCTGCACGGCGGCGTAGACCGCCAGCACGTCGTTGCCGTCCACGCGCACGCCGGGAATGCCGTAGGCCTCGCCTTTGATCGCGTACGACTCGCTGACCGTCTGCTTCTCCGAGGGGCAGCTGATCGCCCACTGGTTGTTCTGACACAGGAAAACGGTGGGCGCGCCGAACACGCCGGCGAAGTTGAGGCCGGAGTGGAAGCCGGGGGTGCTGGTGGTGCCGTCGCCGAACGAAGCGAGGGTCACGCCCTTCTCGCCGCGCTTCTTCATGGCCATGGCAATGCCGACGGCCTGGGGAATCTGCGTGCCCAGCGGCGAGCTGATCGAGAGGTAGCGGATCGGCTCGAGGAAGCTGAAGTGCACGGGCATCTGGCGTCCCAGCGCGTGGTCCTCGGCGTTGCCGTACATGTTGTCAAACATGCGCTCGATGGACAGGCCGTGGAAAAACATCATGCCGAAGTCGCGGTAGTGCGGCGCGATCCAGTCGGTGGCCGGGTCCAGCGCGGCGGCGGCGCCGATGCTGCAGGCTTCGACTCCCTTGTTGGGGATGCTGAAGCCGATCTTCCCGGTGCGCTGCAGCTTCATGCAGCGGTCGTCGAAGGCGCGCACGTCCGTCATGGCGCGGTACATCCGGAGCAGCAGCTCCTTTTTGATGCGCGGCGCCTTCCCGACCTTGCGGCCGGTCTCGTCGAGGATCTGGAGCAGGTCGGTCATCCGGGGGCCGGTTCCGGCGCAGGGGACGATTCTACGCGGGCCTGGGGCGGGACGATTCGGCGGTTTTGCCGAATTCGAATATCAAGATCCTTACAATCTCCGGCGGACATTTAAAGGAAAGGGGCATTTCCTTTAAATCAGGGATCAGACGATCATCCGCGAAGCCGTCTCCGCCGCCTCGCCCCGGCGCGCCAGGACGAAGTGCTCGGCGGCCTTGTAGGAGCTGCGCACCAGCGGACCGGAGGCGCAGTGCGCGAAGCCGATTTCGTCCTCGGCCACGCGCGCCCAGGCGGCGAACTCGTCGGGGTGGACGTAGCGCTCGACGGGGAGGTGCCAGCTGGTGGGCCGCAGGTATTGGCCGAGGGTGACGATGTCCACCCCTGCGGAACGCAGGTCAGTCAGGGCGATTCTGATTTCTTGGTCGGTCTCGCCGAGGCCGAGCATGATGCTGGACTTGGTGAAGAGGGGCCGGCCGGCGGCGGCGGCCTGGTGTTTGGCGGTCTGGAGCACGGACAGGGTTTGGGCGTAACCGGCTCGGGCGTCGCGGACGCGGCGGTGCAGGCGCTCGACGGTCTCGAGGTTGTGGGCGAAGACGTCCACGCCGGAATCCACGATCTCCCGCACGCACTCCGCACGCCCCTGGAAGTCGGGGGTCAGGGCTTCGATGAGGAGGCTGGCGCGGACGGCCTTGAGGGCGCGGATGGTGGCGGCGTAGTGCCCGGCGCCCAGGTCCGGGAGGTCGTCCCGATCCACGCTGGTCAGGACCAGATACTTCAGGCCGGGGACCTCGGCGTAGCGGGCGACCTTGGCGGGTTCGTCGGCGTCCAGCCAGCCCCGCGGGTTGCCCGACTTGACCGCGCAGAAGCGGCAGCCGCGAGTGCAGACGTCCCCCATCAGCATGATGGTGGCGGTCCCGCCGGCCCAGCACTCGC
>CAYVPL010000296.1:0-3167 GCA_964453755.1 uncultured Planctomycetales bacterium | reverse complement strand
GCGCGTCCATTCCGCAATTCGTGCGCAGGCGCCCGAGCCAGCGGCGGCGCGGCAGCCACTCGAGCGTGATGCTGTGAAAGACTTTCTCGCGCTCGAGCGCGGGCAACTGATCGGCCTGCTCCTGCTCGTGGATCAGGCCCAGCAGGTGAATTTCGTGGCCGCGGGCGCGCAGGCGCCGGAACAAGTGCAGCACGCGCAGGTGGTAGCCCTCGGAGTAGGGCCACGGCAAGCCGCGGTAGACGGCGAGGATGCGCATGCTTGGGGGGAGGTCTTACTTGCCGATCAGGAAGTGAGCGACGTCGCTCTCCCGCATGACGTAGTCGCGGCCTTCGGTGCGCATGCGGCCGGCGGCGCGGATGGCCGCTTCCGTGCCGAGCTCGTCGAGATCGGCGACGGAGTAGATCTCGGCGCGGATGAAGTTCTTCTCGAAGTCGGTGTGGATGACGCCGGCGGCCTGCGGGGCTTTCCAGCCGCGGCTGATGGTCCAGGCGCGGATTTCCTTCGGGCCGGCGGTGAAGTAGGTCTGCAGGCCGAGCAGTTCGTAGATCGAGCGCACCAGGCGCGCCAGGCCCATTTCTTTCATTCCCAGTTCTTGCATGAAGCCGGCGCGCTCTTCCTCTGGCATCTCGCGCAGCGCGATCTCGAGATCGGCGCAGATCGGGATGAATCCGCAGCCCTGTTTGCGCGCGTGCGCGGCCAGCGCCTGCGCCAGCGGGTCGGCGCCGTCGAGATCGTCGTCGGCGACGTTGGCGACGTAGAGCATCGGCTTCATGGTCATCAGGCAGAGCGGCTTGAGCGCCGCCGCTTCCTTCACGGTCCAGGCGCCGGCCCGCGCCGCGGTTCCCTTCTCCAGCAGCGCCGCCGCCTTGGCGCCGGCCTCGAGGGTTTCGAGCGCCTCCTTGTCGCCGGCGCGGCCCTTCTTGGCCAGGCGGTCCATCGCCTTGCGCACGGTGTCGAGGTCGGCCAGCGCCAGCTCGAGCTCGATGATCTCGGCGTCGGCCACCGGATCCACCGCCTCCTCGCGCACCACGCGGTCGCCGCCGAAGCAGCGCACCACCTGCATGATCGCGTCGCACTCGCGGATGTTGGCCAGGAACTGGTTGCCCATGCCCTCGCCTTCGCTCGCGCCCTTCACCAGGCCGGCGATGTCCACGACCTGCACCGCGGCCGGAATGATCTTCTGGCTCTCGATGTGGCCCCGAATGCGCTCCAGGCGCTCGTCCGGCACCTCCACCACCGCCACGTTGGGCTCGATGGTGCAGAAGGGGTAGTTGCCGATCTCCGCCTTGGCGGCGGAGAGGGCGCTGAACAGGGTGGACTTCCCGACGTTGGGAAGCCCCACGATTCCGCAGGAGACGGCCATGGAACCCGGAATTCTAGGCGTCCGGCCGCCCCTCTGCAGCCGCGCTCGAACCTGCCGGCGCGCGCGCGCGGGCGCCCCAAGCGGCCACTAGAAGCGCGGCGCAGAAGGCCGGGACCAGTTCGTACAGCCGGGACTTGAGCGCGGGCGTGAAGAACCAGACCAAAGTCACGCCGAAGCCCGTCAGCATCGCGGCCAGCGACCAGGCCGGACGCACGGGCCCGCGCGTGATGCGCACCAACAACAGCGGTCCGAAGGCGGCGCCGAGCGCGCTCCAGGCGAACAGCACGGTGTTGAAGACGCTTTCGCGGATCAGCAGCGCCGCGGCCATCGCCAGGATGCCGACCGCGGTCACCGCCAGGCGGCCGCGCGCCTGGCTGCCGCCCGCGTGCGCATCGGTGAAGTCGCGCGCCACCGTGCCGCCGATCACGAGCAGCTGCGAGTCCACCGTGGACATGATGGCCGAGACCACCGCCGCCATCGCGATGCCGGCGCCGACCAGAGGCAGCGAAGCGCGCGCCAAGCCGAACAGCGCCGATTCCGGATCGGCGAGCGGCGGCAGCGCGACGCGCGCGCACCAGCCCGTCAGCACCATGCCGGTGTAGACGACGGCGGCCCACGTCAGCGCGATGGCGCGGCCGCGCGCCAGATCGGATTCCGAGCGCAGCGCCATGAAGCGGTCCACGACGTGCGGCTGGCCGGGATAGCCGAGCGCGATGCCGAACATGCCGGCCAGCAGCGCCGCGAACCCGAGGCCCGAGCGGCCGCGCGCGGGATCCAGGTACGTGGCGGCTTCGCCCGCGGCGAGTTCGCGCATGCCGTCGGCCAATCCCGACGGTCCGCCCACCGCGATCAATCCCGCCAGCGGCAGCACGAGGCAGACGCCTACCATGACCAGGCCCTGAATCAGGTCGGTCAGCGCCACGGACCAGAAGCCGCCCCACGCGGTGTAGAGCAGCACGACGCCGCCGCCGACGAGGATGGCGATGCGCAGATCCCATCCGAACGCGCTGGTGAAGGCCTTGCCCGAAGCCTGCATCTGCGAAGAGACGTAGGCGCCGAGCGAAAGAATCAGAATCGCGCCGCCGACCCAGCGCAGGCGCCGCTGCCAAGCTCCCGGCGCGCCGGCGGCCAGCAGTTCGACGACTGACAGCGCGCCCGTCTCACGACTCACGCGCCGCAGCCGGCGCGCCACGAAGAACCAGTTGAGCGCGAAGCCGCTCCAGCAGGCCGGAATCAGCCAGGCGGCGGACAGGCCGTGCAGATAGGCGGCTCCGCTCACCCCCACCAGGGTCCAGGCGCTGGACGAGGAAGCCGCGGAGCTCAGCGAAGCCACCCAGGGTCCCAGATTGCGACCGCCGAGCCAGTAGTCCTCGCCGGCGCGGCTGCGGCGCGCGGCCCAGAAGCCCACGCTCAGCACCGCCGCGTTGTAGACCAGCAAAGTCAGAACGATGACGCCGGTCGCGTTCATGCGCTCACTCGCCGCGGCTCAGGCGCAGGAGTTCCTCCGCGGCCTGCGCTGGAGGCACGCGGCCGGCGGCGACTTCCGCTTCGAGGGCGGCGCGGCGCGCCTGCACCTTCGGCTGCGCGGCGAGCGCCGCCATCAGGCCCTCCTGCACCAGAGCGTCCATCCAGCGCACGCGCTGCGCGGCGCGGCGGCGTTCGAGGGCGCCGCTCTGCTCCTGCGCGCGGCGCTGCTCCTGCAGGGCCTGCCACAATTCCTCGAAGCCGCGGGCCTCCAGGCTGCTGATCGCCAGCACGCGGCTGCTCCACCCATCGCCGTGCGGACCGAGCAGGCGCAGCGCCG
>CAYVPL010000295.1:0-3187 GCA_964453755.1 uncultured Planctomycetales bacterium | reverse complement strand
AGGTGCGCCTCGTCGACGGCCGCGTCGGCGGCGGGATCGAAACGCTGATGATTCGCGGTCAGCGTCTGCAGGCCTTGCTCGACCTGCTCCGCCGAAGCGCGCGTGTCCTGGCGCTCGACCTGGACTTCGCTCCAGGGCGGCAGCGTCACTTCCAGCATGGTCTGCACTTGGAAGCTCAGCTCCAGATCGCGCAATTCGGAGATCTCGATCTTGCTGGCGTCGAAGTCGATCAGGCGCAGCACTTCGTTGTGCAGTCCGACCGAGCGCAGCGAATCGGACACCACGTGCTCGAAGAGATGTTCGCGCGCGTGCTCGATCGCGCTGTCGCCCAGCAGCTGGCGCGCGACTTGGGCCGGGATCTTGCCGGGCCGGAAGCCGGGCAGCTTGAGGTGCGCGGCCGCGCTGATGAAGGCGTGGTCGAATTCCTCCGCGATCCGGGCTTGGGGAACCTTGACTTGGATCTGCCAATGGCAGGCGCCGAGAAGGGTCTTCTCAGCTTGGATCGGGGCGGCCTTGTGCACGACTGGGTCTGGGTATGCCGGAAACGGGCGCGCGATTGTCGCCTTCCCTGCTTTCGGCGTAAAGCCCGTTCCGAATTCAGTCCAGCAGGCCGAACAGGCGCTTGAAGGGCTGCTTGTCCAGGTAGGGGGCGAACTCCGGCAGGGCCTTGTACTCGCCCAACTCGACGGAGTTGAGCCCGGAGGACTCCAGCCACTGGCCGGCCTCCTTCTGGTGGCGGGAGCCGGCGGCGGCCCGCGCCGCCCAGATGAAGTCGCTGGCCGTCAAGGCCCGCTCGAAGGCCGTGCCGGAGAGGGTCTCGAACACGGATTTGAAGCCCTTGAAGGCCTCGTTGTGCTCGTCCACCTCGACCTGGCGCCGCGCCAGCGCCAACTGGTCGCGCCAAGAATCGGGATTTTCGCGCGCTTCGAGCTCGAGCTCCTGCAGGAGATAGCGCTTGCCGGTCTTGGAGCCGAGACGGAACAGGGTCCAGGCCACTTCCTCGGTGGCTTCGGTGCGCGGCGCGTCCTTGATGTATTCCTCACAGGCCTTTTCGCCGTCCTTCCAGCGGAAGCGCTTGGCGCCTGCTTCGAACGCGGCCAGGTAAATCACGCGCTCCTGCCGCGGACGCGCCGGATCCAGAGCGCAGCGAATCAGGAGGTCGGCGGCGTCGTCTTGCGGATGACTGGTCAGAAAGCCCGCGAGGTCGCGCTGAAAGGACACGTCCGGGATGGCCAGGATTTCCGCGGGCAGGCGGAAGTCCTCCGGCAGGCTGCGGGTGGTCAGGCTGCGGATCGTTTCGGTGAGCGCCGCGCGGTCGCCGGCGTTCGCCGACAGCAGTCCGGCCAGGCGCGCGAGATCGGACTCGGGGCCGTGCAGCAGGAGGCTGAACACCGCGGCCTGCTGCAGCGGGCCGGGCGGTTCCCGCGTCAGCGCGAGACCCTGCGCGCGCAATGCTTCCGGCGCGCGCGACAAGGCGGCGCCGACGGCGAGCGGCTGGGCGTTGGGCGGCAATTCGGGGATCAGGCCGAACAGTTCCTCGGCGCCGGCGGCGTTCATCACGCGGCCGAGCAGATCCACCAGCGGCGGGGCCAGCGTGGCGATGTCCTCGCGCGTCAGGCTCTTCTGCAGGCTCGTGAGAATCGGTCCCTGGATCTCGGGCGCCGCGGCCAGGAGAGCCGGCAGCCGGCCCGTGTCGCCGCTGAGATAGGGAATCGCGTTCTCGGACCAGACCGCGGCGGCGCTGGTGCGCCGGGTCAGGGTCCTCTGCTCCAGATCCCGCAGCAGGGCCTCCAGCGACGAGGCGCCGCTCTGGGGCGCGGCGCAGGCCGTGAAGGTGAGGAGCAGCGCGAGCATGGTTTCATCTAGAATATCGGCCGCGCTGGGTTTCTTCCCGCTGCGTTGCAGAATGGCCGCCGAGCAGGATTTCGACGTCGTCGTCGTGGGAGGAGGACACGCCGGCCTCGAAGCCGCCGCGGCCGCCGCCCGCCTGGGCGCGCGCACGGCCCTCGTCAGCCTGCGCGCCGACGCGCTCGGCCGCATGTCCTGCAACCCCGCGATCGGCGGCATCGGCAAAGGGCAGCTCGCGCGCGAAGTGGATGCGCTGGGCGGCTGGATGGGGCGGATCACCGATCGGGCCGGCATCCAATTCCGGATGCTGAACACCTCCAAGGGCCGCGCCGTGCGCAGCCCGCGCGCCCAGTGCTCGCGGCCGGAATACGAGCGCACGGCGCAGGAGTTCGCGGCCGCGCAGCCCGGACTCACGGTGGTGGAGGGCGAAGGCGCGGCGTTCCATCGGGACGCGGGTGACGGCCGCATCGCCGGCCTGGAGCTGGCCGACGGCCGCCTCCTCAAGGCGCGCGCCGTCGTTCTGACAACCGGCACCTTCCTCGAAGGCGTGCTGCACACCGGACTGAGCCAGCGGCCCGGCGGCCGCATCGGCGAAAGCGGGCCCGGCCGCCTGGGCGCCGCGCTGCGCGCGCTCGGCCTGCCGACGGCCCGCCTCAAGACCGGCACGCCGCCGCGCCTCGCCGCCGATTCCGTTGATTACGCCGCCCTGAGCGAGCAGCCCGGCGACGCTTTGCCGGAGCCCTTTTCCTTTCTCACCGCGTCGGTGGCGCGGCCGCAGGTTTCCTGCTGGCTGACGCGCACCAGCGCGCGCACGCACGCGATCGTCCGCGAGCACCTGCACGAAGCGCCGATGTACGCCGGGCGCATCCAGGGCGTCGGACCGCGCTACTGCCCCTCGCTGGAGGACAAGGTCGTGCGCTTCGCCGACAAGGAGGCGCACACGATTTTCCTGGAGCCCGAGGGCTTCGATTCGCCGATCCTCTACGCGAACGGCATCAGCACTTCGCTGCCGGCGGCGGTGCAGGATGAGCTGGTGCAGAGCTGCGCGGGCATGGCGCGCGCGCGCATCGTGCAGCACGGCTACGCGGTGGAATACACCCACGTGGCGCCGCGCGCGCTGCGTCCGACGCTCGAGTGCCGCGACTGGCCCGGCCTGTTCCTCGCCGGCCAGATCTGCGGCACCAGCGGCTACGAGGAGGCGGCCGGGCAGGGCATTCTGGCGGGGATCAACGCCGCCTTGCGCGCGCGCGGAACGGGCGAGGAGTTCGTGCTCGGCCGCCACGAGGCCTATCTCGGCGTGATGGTGGACGATCTCGTGACCAGCGATCCGCGCGAGCCC
>CAYVPL010000294.1:0-3196 GCA_964453755.1 uncultured Planctomycetales bacterium | reverse complement strand
TTGTGCCGCACACTTTCGGTTCAGAAAATCACTCGATGGTGTGCGACTCCGTATTCCTTCTCGTCCACTCGCGCACGACGTCCAGGCGGCCGGTGAAGAAGTGGTCGGCGCCGGGGACGAGCTCGAGGGCGGCGCCTTGCTGGCGGGCGCGCTCCATCTTGGCGGCGTCCACGTACTGGTCGGCGCTGCCGTAGAGGAAGGCGCAGCGCGCGGGCCAGGCCGTGGATTCGGGCCAAGCGTAGAAGCCGGTGGGCCAGGCCACGGCCAGATACGCGGCGACTTCCGGCCGCAGACGGATGGCGAGCTCCAGCCCGACGCGCGAACCGAAGGAGAAGCCCCAGACGATCACCGGCAGACCGGGATGCCGCGCCTGCAGCCAGCGGAAAGCCGCCTCGGCGTCGTCCACTTCGCCGCGGCCCTCGTCGTACTCCCCCTCCGAATCACCCGCGCCGCGGAAGTCAATCCGCAGCGCCGCGCAGCCCGCCGCGAGCGATCCCAGCGCGCCGTGCCGCACCACGTTGTTCTGCCGCGTGCCGCCGTGCACCGGATGCGGATGGAGGTGCAGCACCAGCCCGCGCGGCGCCGCGGCCGGCATTTCCCAGGTCGCGGCCAGCGCGCCGGCGGGCCCCGGAATCTGGAGGCGCTCGGGCGGAGGGGAGGGCAGATCGCGGGGCATACGGAGTCGCACACCGTAGCACTCTTTCTTGAACCGATCGTGCCGCGCACTTTCGGTTCGGAAAAGCAGGCGATGGTGTGCGACTCCGTATTCTTTATCCGCGGTGCTCCTCTTCGCCACCCTGCTGACCGACCTGCCGCTCGACGAGCGCCGTTTCCGCGGGGTGTTGATGGACGTCGCGCGCTCGCGGCTGGCCGGCGCCGTTTCGCCCAAGGGCCTGGAAGCGCGCCACTCCTTCGGCGATGCGCGCGAGGACTTCGACGTGCGCGACGTTCTGGTGCGCGTGCGCCGCGGCGGCACCGCGCATCCGGCGGCGCTCGTCGAGTTGCGCAAGGCCGGCTTCACGCCGGCGCACGCGCTCGAGTTCCTGTGCGACCCGCAGCCGGCGACGCAGTCGGACGCCTGGGCGCTGCTGCGGCTCTATGCCGACGAGTTGAAGGGCTGGGTGCTGACGGAGTACCTGCAGCCGGAGGAAGTGGTGGCGCGCGCGGGCACTGAGGATGGAGTGCTGCACGCCGGGATGGGATCGAAGCGCAAAAAGGTGTCGCTGATCTCGGCTTCGACGCTGGCATTGGTCACACCATGAACCCGCAGCGCATCTTCCTCGGCTGGGACGCGCCGGCCTTGCCGCGCGCGGCCGACGCGCTGGTCGCGCGCTACGGGCGCGAAAATTTCGACGGCATCGGGATCGCGCTGCCCGGCGCGCGCGCGGCGCGGCGGCTGGAGGAGCTGCTGCTCGACCGCTGCGTCCCCTCCTGGATCCCGCCGCGCATCGCCACCATCGGCCCCATCACCGACGCCCTCGTGCGCTTCCCCCGCCCGCGCGCCGGCGGCCTGGCCCGCGAGTTGGGGTGGAAGCAGGCGTATACGGAGTCGCACACCGTCGTACGGAAATCGGAACCGATCGTGCCGCACACAGTCTTCCCCCAGCCGGAGCCGGGCGATTTCGCCGGCTGGGCCGCGCTGGCCGCGCAACTGCGCGAACTGCATCAGGAACTCGCCGGCGAGCGCCGCCGTTTCGCCGACGTCGCCGCCTGCCCGATCCTGCCCGCCGCCGAGCGCGATCGCTGGCGCGCGCTCGCCGCGGTGCAAGAAGCCTACGCCGCGCTGATCGAACGCTGCGGCCTCGGCGATCCGCACCTCGAGCGCCTGCGCGCGCTGGAGACCCACGCGCCGCTGCGCGCGCCGCGCGCGCTGGTGCTGGTGGGACTGCCCGCGGTGAACGGACTGCAGCGCGCGCTGCTCGAGCGCGCCGCCGCGCAGGGAGTGGAAATCGTCGCGCTCATCGCCGCGCCGGAATCGGAGGCCGCCGCCTTCGACGAGTTCGGGCTGGCGCGCACGGAAGCATGGAAGGACCGGCCGGTCCCGCTGGACGATTCCCGCTGGCGCGTCGCCGACCGCCCGGCCGATCAAGCCGCGGAAGCCGCCGCCTTCCTCGCCGCGGCCTGCGGCGGCACGCCCGACGCGCGCGCCAGCGTCGCGGTGCTGAAAGAAGAATTGGAACCTTTCCTCGCGCGGCGCCTGGCCGAGCGCGGCTCGGGCCTGCGCCCGCCGGTCGGCCGCGCGGTGTCGGAGACGGCGCCCGGCCGCCTGCTCGACGCGCTGCGCGCGTTCGTCGAGGGCCGCAACCCGCGCGCCTTCGCCGCGCTGCTGCGGCATCCGGATCTGGAGACGCTGTGCGGCGGCGAATGCGGCGCAGCCTGCGACAAGTATCTGGCCGAACATCTGCCCGCGCGCGTGGACGGCACGTGGCCCCACTTCGAGGAAGGCGAGACGCCCTGGCACGTCGCGCGCCTGCGGGACGCGCTGCGCGCGCTGCAGCAACACGGCGGCGCGCTGCTGGAGCGAGAGAAGCTGCCGCTCGACGCCTGGCCGCGCGAAGTCGGGCGGCTGCTGAACGCGGTCTACGCCGAGCGCCTTGGGCGCGAAGACGCGGAGTCGATTGACAAAATCGGCGCGGCGCTGGACGAAGTGCAGGCGCTGCCGCCGCCACTCGCCGCCGATCGCCTGGACGCCGCCGAATTCCTGCGCCTGCTGATGCACGCGTGCGGCCGCGAGGAGCTCGCGCCCGATCCGGCGCGCGGCGGGCTGGAGCAGCTCGGGTGGCTGGAGCTGCCGCTCGACGAAGCGCCGGCGCTGTGCGTGACCGGTTTCCAGCTCGGCGCGGTTCCGGCGACGGTGCACGGGCATCCGTTTCTGCCCGAGTCGCTGCGCGTGGCGCTCGGGCTGCCGAGCAACGACGACCGCCGCGCGCGCGACGTCGTCGCGTTGCACGTGCTGCGGCACGCGCGCGAGCGGGTGCTGTTCGTGAGCGGGCAGCGCGGCACTGCCGGCGATCCGTGGCTGCCGAGTCCTTTGGTGTTCCAGGGCGCCGACGCCGCCGCGCGCGTGCGCGCGTTCTTCCGCGCGCCGCAGGCGCGGGCAGCCACCAGCGCTGGCACCACCACCGCTTGGGCTCCGCCTACTCCCCCCCCCGCGCGCCCGCGCTCGGCCGCGCGGCCGCCGGACGAACGGCCCTTC
>CAYVPL010000293.1:0-3211 GCA_964453755.1 uncultured Planctomycetales bacterium | reverse complement strand
ATCTGCCGGTGACTCCAACCTTCGAAATAGTGCAGCAAAATGGTGCTGCGGTAGGGCTCTGCCAGTCCTTGAACGGCATCGCCCAGCGCCTGTTGGGTCTCGAGGCGGTGCACCGTCTCCTCAGGGGTGGCAGGCTCAGCCGGCGCCGGGAGTTGGGCATCCAGCGGCTGGCGCAGTTCCGAGGCATGCCACTGATCCCGCATGCGATTCCGCATGACCAAGGTGAACCAGCCGCGCCAGGCCGAACCCGGTTTGGCCGGCTTCTCCAGGGCCCGCCGCCAGGCGTCCTGAGCAAGGTCGTCGGCCTGATCCGCGTCCTTCACCAATGCGGCGGCGAGGCTCCTCACCCACTTCATGCGGGCGAGGAGTTCGTCGAGCGGGGGATCGGCGGGACTGCTCATGATGTGAGGGCCGTGTGTTTGAATAGGAGGCTTAGGCAGTGCCGGCCCGAAGCCCCACACTAACAAAACGAATGAAACGGCCCGACCCCGTCAAGAAATTTTTCACTTTCAGGCTTGGCGCCGATAACGCCAGGAGACGGGCTCAGTTTTAGGATATTGCATTGACAGAATCGGGTTCTTGGGCAACAGTGAATCTGGGTGAGCCGCGCGCGAACCCCTTCCACAAATTCAACCCCCGCAACCCCCATTCTGACCATGAGAGTTCTGCTTGCAGCGGCCACCTGCACCTTATTCCTGGCCAACACCAATACTGGCGGACCCAATCCGCCCTCCCTGGAACTCTGCTTGGCCATGCACGAGGCCGGCGAATTCGTCGTTGCCGAAGAAGGTGACGATGGAAGTCAAGGACCGAACGGCCTGAACGGCGGCGACGGCGGCAACGGCCAGCCGGGAGAGGCCGGCGAGCCCGTCTCCATGTTTGCGACGGGTAGCGGCGAAGCCTGGGCCGAAGGCGGCCTCGGCGGCGATGGCGGCCGCGGCGGCAGCGGCGGCTCGACCATCAGCGCCCATGGCAATGGCGGCGCCGGCGGTCACGGCGGCGCGGCCGGCCATGGCGGCAGCTCCACGATCGTCCTGGAGAGCGGCATTGGCTGCGCGCTGGGCGGCCAGGGCGGCAAAGGCGGCAACGGCGGCCGCGGCGGCAACGGCGCGGGCGAAGGCCATGGCGGGCGCGGCGGCGACGGCGCCGACGGCGGCAACGGCGGCTCGGCCACTGCGGTTGCCACGGCGGGCGGGTCGTGGCGCACCGTCGGCGGCGCCGGCGGCGGCAAAGGCTCCCGCGGCACGGGCGGACAGCCCGGCGGCGCGAATGGCAACGAGGGCGCCGAAGGCAGCCATGGCACCGCGAACTGAAGCGCGCCTCACGGTCTTCCTGCTCGCCGGGCTTCTGGCCTTGGCAGGTTGGTGGCTCTCGTCCGGGCCTCCGGCCTCAACCGTCGGGGACCCGGCGCCGATCGTCGTGGTCGAAGCCTCCGCCACTCCGGGCGAGGCGCTGCCGCCGCTCCAGCGCGTGGCGTCGCGCCGCAAGCCGGTGCGCTGCGAAGATCGCTTGAGCGGGGAAGTGTTGGACGTCGCCGTGACCGTGCGCGCGGGCGGCGATGAGCTGACGCAGCTGCGCTCCGGCGAGCGGATGGATTTGTCAGACCTGCCGCTGGACAGCACGCTGACCTACGCCGTGGGCAGCCTGCGCCTCGAACACAGCGCCACCCTCGCCGACTGCCTGCGCGAGAGCGAAGAACACTGGCTGTTGAGCCTGCCCTACAGCAGCCGCATCGAGGTCGAACTCCGCGGCCCGGTGCAACCCGCCGCCGGGGATCGCGGCCAGATCATGATTTGTCAGGACCCGCGCCTCGTGCCCGAGCCGCAAGCTCCGGACGGCGAGCGCGGCCCCTACACCCTGGCTGGACTCGACATGAGCCTGGAAGGGCTGCTGCACTGGCGCTTGCGCAGCGGCGCGCTCAAGTCTTGGCACAAGGCCTCTTTCAGCGCCGTCGAGCCCGCGCCGCTGCGCGTGACCGAGGCCGGCGACTGCGTGCTCAGCCTGCACTTCAGCAGCGGGGCCTCCGCGGTCGCGCCGCTGCGCCTGATCCCCGGCGAGGTGCTGCGCGTGCCGCTCGAATTGCGCGCGCGCCCTTCCCTGCGCGGCCGCCTGTTGGACTGGAACGGCCAGCCCGTGCCCCGCGAGAAGGTCGTGATGACCGTGGCGCTGGATCTGGCCGATTACGATCTGCGTCCGGGCGATCCGCACGGACTGATGGCCTATCGCCAGGAAGGCGTGCTGACGCACACCGTGAAGAAGACCTACGTCACCGGCGCCGACGGCAGCTTCGACCTGACCCTGCCGCGCGGCCGGGAGTACGCGGTCTACAGCTACGCGCGGGGCGGCTACGCCTTCTGGAGCACTTTGCACGGCGGCGCGGCGCCTGCGGCCGCGATGGACGTCGAGTTGCGCCTCGCCGAGCCGAGCGCCGCCAACTGCGTGGCCATCACCGTGCTGCAGCCCGACGGCCAGCCGTTGCGCGCAGGCACGATTGACATCGGCGTCGCCGGCGATCTGCCCTTCTTCCGGCAATGGCCCGCGGGCCTGGCGCTGGACGAGTCGGGCTCGGTGACGGTGGCCGGCATGGAGCCCGGCATGCGCGTCGGAGTGGTGATCCACCACGACTCGCTGACGAGCGGCATCTACGCGCCGACCTATCCGACGGTGTCCGCGGACCGGCGCATCGAAGTGCGCCTGCCGGAACTCGCGCTCAACTCAAGATCTCGCTGACCACGCGCGCTTCCTCCACGCCCGTGAGCTTGGAATTCAAGCCGCGGAAGGGCACGTGGAAGCGCGCATGGTCGATGCCGAGGCAGCGCAGGATCGTGGCGTGGAGGTCGCGCAGGTGCACGGGATGCTCGGCGACGTTGTAGGAGAAGTCGTCGGTGGCGCCGTGCTCGAAGCCGGCGCGCACGCCGCCGCCGGCCATCCACACGGTGAAGCAGCGCCCGTGATGGTCGCGCCCGGACGCCGGATCGCCGAGACGGCCCTGGCTGAACACGGTGCGGCCGAATTCGGTGAGGAAGAGCACGAGCGTGTCTTCGAGCATGCCGCGGGCCGCGAGATCGGTGAGCAGCGCCGCCGTGGGCTGATCCACGTCGCGGCATTGGTTGGGCAATTGCGTGGCGAGCGCCACGTGCTGATCCCAGCCCCGATGGAAGAGCTGCACGAAGCGCACGCCGCGCTCGAGCAGGCGGCGGCCCAGCAGACA
>CAYVPL010000292.1:0-3239 GCA_964453755.1 uncultured Planctomycetales bacterium | reverse complement strand
GTACATGAAGATGGCAGCGCCGACGATGGACACCGGCATCGCCACCAGCGGCACGAGCGCGGTGCGCAGCGAGCCCATGAACAGGAAGACCACCAGGCCGACGATCAACAGGGTCTCGGTCAGGGTCTTCGTGATCTCGCGCAGCGAGTCCTCCATGAACGCCGTCGCGTCGTAGGCGAGCTGCATGTCCACGTCCGACGGCAGGCCCGGGCGCAGCCGGTCCAGTTCGGCGCGCAGTCCGTGCGCCACTTCGATTTCGTTGACGCCGATCAGCGGCCAGACCGAGAGATAGACCGCCTCCTTGCCGCTGAACTTCGCGACCAGGTCGGGCTCCTCGGCGCCGAGCTCCACGCGCGCCACGTCCTTGAGGCGCACGATCGCGCCGTCGCGATCGGCGACGATCAGATCCTGGAATTCCTCCACGGAACGCAGGTCCGTGTTCGCCAGCAGGTTGACCTGCACCAGATCGCCCTTGGTCTGGCCGACGGCGGCCAGATAGTTGTTGCGCTGCAAGGCCGCGCTGACGTCGCCGGGCGAGAGGCCGAACGCGGCCATGCGGTCCGGCTCCATCCACACGCGCATCGCGATCGGCCGCCCGCCCTCGATGCCCACACGCTGCACGCCGGCCAGCGTGGCCAGCTGCGGCTGCAGGGTGCGCGTCAGCCAGTCGGTGAGCGCGGGAATGTCGCGCTCGCTCGAAGTGAAACTGACGTAGAAGGAGGCGTAGGGCCGGTCGGCGCGCTGAATTTCGACGATGGGCGGCTCGGCTTCGCCCGGCAGCTCGGCGCGCACCTGCTGCAGGCGCGCGGTGACTTCGGCCAGCGCATCGTTGCTGTCGTGATTCAGCTTCAGCCGCACCGTCACGATGCTGACGCCCGCGCGGCTGGTGGATTCCAGATAGTCCACGCCGCTGATCGCCGAAGCGACGCGCTCGATCGGCGTGGTCAGAAAGCCGCGCACGGTCTCGGCGCTGGCGCCGGTGTAGACCGTGGTGATGACGATCGAAGAACTTTCGATCTTCGGATACTGCTGCACCGGCAGGCCGGACAGCGCGCGCCAGCCCACCAGCACGATGACCAGGTTGACCACCACCGCGAGCACGGGGTGCTTGATGAAGACGTCGGTGAAGGATTTCATGACCTAGCCCTGCACCATCACCAGCACGCCTTCGCGCAGTTTGAAGGAGCCCGCGGCCGCCACTTGCTCGCCGGCGGCGAGGCCGGACCGGATCATGACCTCGTCGCCGAGCATCAGGCCGCTCTGCACCGGGCGCAGATGCGCGCGCAATTGGCCGTTGGCGTCCGGCTCGACGACGAAGACGTGGTCCCCGGCGGGGCCGCGGCGCAGCGCGCTGGCCGGCACCAGCACGACGCTGCGCGGCGCGCCGACGGGCACGCGCACGCGCACGGAGGCGCCGGGCGCGGGAGCGCTGTTGGCGTCGGCGATGCGGGCGCGCACGGTGGCGTTGCGGGTGCGGGCGTCCACGCGGGCGTCCACGGCCACGATCAGCGCCTCGATGGGGGCGGCGCCGTCGCCGCCGAGCACTTCGACGCGGGCGCCCGGCGCGAGGCCGGAGGCGACGTCCTGAGAGACTTCGAAATCCACGTGCACGGCTTCGTCTACGCCCTGCAGGGTCGTGAGTTCGGTGCCCTGCGCCAGATACTGGCCGACGTTGACGTCGGACAGGCCGATGCGCGCGCGGAAGGGCGCGCGAATTGTCATACGGTCAATCAAGGCCCGCGTGCGCGCCACGTTGGCCAGCGCGATGTCGCGCTCGGCGCGCGCGCGGTCCACGTCCATTTCGGAGGCGCCGCGGTTCTGACTGGCGCGCTCCATGCGGCCGAGCATGGTTTCGGCCAACGCGGCCTGCGCTTCGAGCGCCTGCAGTTCGGCCTGCTCGACGGCCACGTCGAGGGCGACGAGCAGCGTGCCCTCTTCCACCACCGCGCCGGGCGTCAGATGCACTTCGCGCACGGTGCCGGAAAGTTCGTTGCGCAGCGTGATCGAGCGCAGGGCCACCATCGTGCCGATGGACGTGCTGATCTCGCCGTATTCGGAGGCGCGGGCCGGCGCGACGGCGATGACCTCGACGGGCTCCGGCATGCTGGCGGCCGCGGCGGCCTCGGCGGCGAGCGCGGATTTTTTCCAGGAAGCCAGGCCGGCGGCCGTGCCGAGCACCAGAGTGAGAAGCAGCGTGGAAAGAATCCAGCCGCGGCGATTCGAGATGGAAGCGGGCATTTGAGTAGACCGGTCGACTAAGAGGGAAGAATGAGAAAGGGAATCAGCTCCAGTCGCGGAGCAGGGAGTCGAACACGAAGGCGAGGAAGTCGTTGACGGGCGCGGGGCTGCGATCCACTTGCATGCGGATCGTCGCGCCCTCCCACAACATCACGAGCAGGTTCGCGAGCTTCTCGGGATCCTGCTTTTTGCCGACGTCGCCGGCGGCCTGCGCTTCGCGAATGACTTCGGCCAGGAGCGAACTCCACTGGGCGTAGGCATTCTTGACCGCGGCGTGGACCGGCTCGCTCAGTTGCGCGGCCTCCATGGCCAATTTCACGATCATGCATTGCCGCTCGGCGCCGTGCTCCACGCACTCGTCGCGCGCGCCTTCGAACACGGCGCGCAGGCGCTCGAGGGGGGGGCGGCTGCGGTCGCCGACGATCGGGCGCAGCATCTCCATGAACTCGGCCGCCTCGCGCTCGATCAGGGCGACGCCGAACTCCTCCTTGGAGGCGAAGTAGTGGTAGAAGGAGCCCTTCGGTACCCCGGCGCGGTCCAGGATTTCGGCCAGGCCGCAGCTGTTGAAGCTCTTGGCCGAGATGGCTTCGGCTCCCGCCGCGAGGATCTTCTCGCGGGTGCCAGTTTCGCGGGCGACCGGGTTCATGGGGGGAGATAATAGACCGGTCGTCTAGTAATTTCAAGCCCTAGGATGCGGCATGTTCAAACTCCCCCTCCCCATCCTGGCGGCCGCCCTCCTGGCAGCCCCCGCGATGGCCCAGTTCGGCGTCACCGATGCCGGCACCCCCCTCACCCAAGCCCCCGCCTTCACCGGCGGTCCCGCCTTCGGCAACTCCTGCGGCACGGGCTCCACGGCCGCTGCGCCCTTCCTCGGCGGCAACGGTTTCGCCGGCAACATGTTCGACATCGCGCCCACGGTGGACATGACCATCGAGTGCGTGGACGTCAACTGGACCGTCGTCGAGTCCATTGACGTCGCCGTCTGGTACTGCCCGGGCACG
>CAYVPL010000291.1:0-3280 GCA_964453755.1 uncultured Planctomycetales bacterium | reverse complement strand
CCAACGCCATCGTGCCCGGCCGTCGGCCGCTGTCCTCGATGTGCCCGACCATCGTGGTGGAGGAGGGCCGCGTGGATGCGGTGCTGGGCTCGCCCGGCGGGCCCACGATTCTGTCCACCGTGATGCACGTGCTGCTGGCCCGTTACGTCTTCGGGCTCGATCCGCAAGCAGCGGTCGCCGCGCCGCGCGCCCACCGCCAGGATTTGCCGCCGGATCTGCGCTGGGAGCCGGGCTTCCTCAGTCCGGCCGCCGCAGCGCGCTTGCTTGAACTCGGCCAGCCTCTGCGCGAGGTCGGCGGCATCGGCGACGTCAACGCGATTTTCCGCGCGGGCGAGTCGTGGACCGCCGTCGCCGACCCGCGCCACAGCGGCGCGGCGCAGGTCGTGACCGCGCCGGCCGCTAGCGCGAGAAAGTGAACTCGACCAGGACGGTCTCTTCCTGGTTGTCGCTGAGCGACACGCCCTGCTGCTGGCTGCGCCCGTCGAGCGTGACGCGCACGAGGTAGGCACCGGGCTCGAAGGATCCCAGGGGCACGGAGCCGTCTTCGCCGCCGAAG
Organism: uncultured Planctomycetales bacterium; assembly: GCA_964453755.1. Lineage (GTDB taxonomy): Bacteria > Planctomycetota > UBA1135 > UBA1135 > UBA1135 > JAQBVK01. Next base: position 2,724 of record CAYVPL010000291.1, on the reverse strand, counting down.
AAGCCGCCGAAGGCGCGGCCCTGGCCGCTGAGTCCCTCCGCTGCCTCTCCGCCGGCCGTCAGCACTTCGATGACGGCTTCGGGCAGCGGCTGGCCGTTTTGGTCCAGCACGCGCGCCGCGAGGGGCACGCCCTTCGCCAGGCTCACCTGAATCTCCGTCGTCTGCGAGGGCAGCACGGTGACGCCGCGCGTGCGCTTGGTGGCGTAGCCGCGGCATTGCACGATCACGTCGTAGGTGCCGGGTTCCAGTCCGCTGACGCGCCCGCGGCCGTTCCAGCCCCACGATTCCTCGCCGCTGCCTTCGCCGCCGTCGGCTGGCTGCACGGAAATCGAGAAGCCTTGCTCCAGATCGCCGCTGTCGCCGGTGACGCGCACGAGAATCGCGCTGGCGATCGGCAGCTTCAGGGTGCCCAGATCGCGGCCCTCGTTGAGGCGCAGCGAGAAGGCTGGCACTTCGAGGCGACCGAGGGGATCCATCATGGGCTCTTCCTCGTCGCCGCCCCAGTTGCCGGGGCCGTCGGCGCGGACGCTGAGGGAGTAGCGGCCTTCGGCGACGCCGCCGAACTCGAACCGGCCCTCCTCGTCGGTCTGGCCCCACTCGGTCTGCTTGCCGCCGGGCATGAAGCTGCCGAGGAAGCCGAGCGCCGAATCCTCGCGCACCAGCATCACCGTGACCTGCGGCACCGGCTGGCCGGTCTGCGCGCTGACCACGAGGCCGCGCACCGAGCCGTCGGGCGCGGTGAGAATCAACTCCGCCTCGGGCAGATCGGGCACTTCCATCTGCAGCGAACCCTGCCAATCGCCGCCGCCGGCCTGCAATTGATAGAGGCCGGGCGCCAGGCTCTTGAACTCGAACCAGCCTTCCGCGTCCGAGCGGGCCGAGGCCATGCGCAGATCCATCAGGCTGGACTCCGCGGCCATCGCGAAGAGCGCGGCGCGCGCCACCGGCCGGCCGTCCGGCAGCAAAATGCGCCCGCGCACCTTGCAGCCGCCGGCGCCGGTGTCCACGATGTTGACGGTGATGGTCTGCCCGTCTTTGACGACGCCCTGCGCCAGCCGCGCGCCGCCCAGCACCGACATGAAGTCGCCGGTGAAGAGCGCCTCGTCGTCGAGCGCGGCGGTCATGATGAAATAATTCCCGGGCTTGACGTTGGCCGCCTTGTAGAAGCCGGTCTCGTCGGTGGGCGTCTGCCAGAAGTCCTGGGAATCCATGGCGAAGCCGCCGACCATGCGGGCCGGCATCGGCAGGCCGTTGCGGTCGGTGACGCTGCCTTGGATCGTGCCGCCGGACTTCATCTCCAGCACCAAGTCCTCGCGCACGTCGCCCTCGTTCAATTCGCGGCCCTTGATGCTGAGCGGCGCGTAGCCTTCGGCGGAGGCGTGGATGCGGTCGGCGCCGTTTTCGACGCCGGTCAATTCGAACGCTCCGTCGGCGCCGCTGCGGTCGATGGCCATCGTTTCCGACACGGCCATGATCATGCCGGTGATGCCGCTCTCGTCGCCTTCGCCGGCCCACACCAGCGCGCCGGACACCGGCTCGCGGGTGCCGGCCGCCACCACGCGGCCGCGAATGGTGGCGCCGCGCGACAGCGTGACGCTGACGCCGCTGAGCTCGCCGCCCGGCGTCACCACGAGATTCTCCGAGCGCGCCACCGCGTAGCCCGAGGCGCGCGCCTCGACGACGTAAGTGCCGGGCATCAGATTCTCGATGCGGAAGCGCCCGGTGCCGTCGTCCTGCATGCGCGTGTTGAGCAGTTCGCCGAAGCGCGTCTCTTCGGGCAGCACGACGAACTCGCCTTCCTTGAGCGCGTCGCCGAGCAGCGACTGGCGCGCTTCGGCGCGAGCTTCCTCGCGGCGGGCGCGGAAGGCGCGGCCGTCCTCGCCGTCCAGGCGCTCGATTTCCTCCGCCTCCGGCTCCAGGAAACTGCGGCGCAGGTCCGCGTTGACGACGAAAAAGCGGACCGCCGTGCCGTCCTGCGCCAGCACCTGGCCTTCGATGGCTCCCGGCGGCGCGAGCACCAGCACGGGCTTGGCCTCGTCCTCGAGCTCCGGCAGTTCGTAGGTGGTGTTGGGATATCCCGCCGCCTCGACCGCCAAGCGCGCGCGCGGCCAGGCCGGCAGACGGAAGCGCCCGCCGGCGTCGGTGTTGGCCCACGTGTCGGACGGCAGCAGGAAAGGCAGAACTTCTTTGCCGATCTCGAGGAAAATCTGGGCGGCTTCCGGGAAGCCGCCGTTGTCGCCGCCGCCTCGCATGCCGGAGTCTTTCGCGCCCGGCTTGGAAGGAATGCTCGCCAGCATCACGCGCGCGTTGACGATCGGACGGCCTTCGGCGTCCACCAGCCGGCCCTCCACGCTGGAGCGCGTCTGGATCACGAGCGGCTCCGGCGCCACCGAATTCTTGCCCTGTACCGCGGTGGTGTAGGGAGCGGTGCGGCCTTCGCGTCCCTGCGCCATCAGCAGCACGTTGCGCTTCGGCAGGCGCGGCCAACGGGCGACGCCGTCGCCGCCACTTTCGGTGATCCAGGCCGGCAGATCGCGCACGAAGGCCGGCAACAGGCGCAGGTCGAGCGGCACCGCCACGGCCTTGGCGCCGCGCACGGGCTCGCCTTCTTCATCCACGATGCGCGCGCTCAGATCGCCGGTTTCGGCGAGACGCACCTGCATCTCGGCCGAGGCGCCGGCCGCCAGCGGGCCGACGTCCTTGCTGCCCGGATGCGTGACGCCG
>CAYVPL010000290.1:0-3299 GCA_964453755.1 uncultured Planctomycetales bacterium | reverse complement strand
GAAGACGTCGAGAACATTCTGCTCAAGCTGCTGCAGACCTGCGACTTCGACGTGGCGAAGGCCCAGTGCGGCATCGTCTACATCGACGAGATTGACAAAATCGCGCGCACCACGCAGAACGTCAGCATCACGCGCGACGTCAGCGGCGAGGGCGTGCAGCAGGCGCTGTTGAAGATCCTCGAGGGCACCGTCGCCAACGTGCCGCCGCAGGGCGGGCGCAAGCATCCGGAGCAGTCCTGCATCCAGGTGGACACCTCCGGCATTCTGTTCATCTGCGGCGGCACCTTCACCGGCATCGAGGACGTGATCGGCCGGCGCATCGGCCGCTCGCGCATCGGCTTCCAGGCCGGCGGCGACATGAAGGAGGCCGAGCGCGACCTCGACGAGCGCGACCGCCTGCTGGCCGAACTCGACACCAAAGACCTGATCGAATTCGGCCTCATCCCCGAGTTCGTCGGCCGCCTGCCGATCCAGGTTCACCTGCGCGGCCTCGGCCCGGAAGACCTCGCGCACATCCTGGTCGAGCCGAAGAACGCCCTGGTGAAACAATTCCAGGCCTTCTTCGCCATGGAGGGCCACGAGTTGAACTTCACCGACGAGGCCCTGCGCGAGATTGCCGAGAAGGCTTTCTCCTGCGGCACCGGCGTGCGCGCCCTGCGCTCGATTCTCGAGGAAGTCCTGCAAGACCTCATGTTCTCGCTGCCGGAGTACGGTCCGGCCCAGCGCCGCTTCGTGATCACCGGCGAGATGGTGAAGCACGGCAACGCGCGCGTGCTGCTCGAAGGCGGAGAAGAGAAGCGCCGGGAGCGGGCCTAAGCCCGGCCCGGCAGCCATGGCCTGCGCGGCCGGTCTGATTCTCGCCCTCGCCTCCGCCCTGCCTCAGGATCCCGCAGGCGCGGCGGACTTCCAGTGCGTCCTGCCGGAGGGCTATGCCGCATTCCAGCGCGTGCCCGGCGCCGGCGCCACGTGGGACGCCGCCGCCAAAGACGGCAAATCCCGCTTCCAGGTCCAGTACTTCGAACTCGAAGTGCCGGGCGCCCGGGCCGAGCTCGTGGCCCGCGACCTGCGCCAGCGCGTGTGGGATGCCAGCTTTGGACGTCAGACCGAGTACTCCGCAGTCCCGTGGCAGGGCGTCTGGGGCGGACTGCCGGACTCCGCCGGACACACGGTGCGCTACTGGCATGACGCCGTGAGGATGGCCGCGCTCGAGCGCATCGGCATCGTGCACGACCGCTTGGTGCACTTCAGTTGGGAGGGCCCGGAGGGCGGCTTGCAAGCCGCGCTGACCTGCGCCGAGAGCTTCCGCGTGCCGGACGCGTGGATTCCGGCTCCCCCCCCCGCCGTGGATCTGCACCGCGGTCTCGCGCCAGGCAGCGAAGCGCGCGCCTTTCCCTGGCAACTGCTGGTTCGTGTGGATCTGGTCGCCTGGATCGAACGCGGCGTGATCGAAGTCAACGTCCGCGCGGAGCCGCTGGCGGACGACGCGGCGCCGCCCGATCCGGGGTCGTGGCGCCTGCCGGCCGGCGCCGTGACGCTGCCGGGAGCCGCAGGCGAAGCGAACTATCGCCTCGATCCGCAGGGCGTTCCGGAGGCGCTGGGCGTCTGGGGCATCGCGCGCTCGCCGCAGGACGACCTCGCTGCCTGCGACGCGGCTTGGCTGGCCGCGCCGGATCCGGGTCCCGGCCGCTTCCTGCCGCCCGCGTGGACCCTCGAGATCGAGCACGCCGGCCACTTGATCGTAGTCGGGCCCGATCCGGCGAAGCCGGACTTTGACGAAACCACGCGGCGGGCGCGCACCCGCTTCGCCGCCGTGCCCGCGGGCCGCTCCTGGCCATTCTTCCTGGCCGGCCGCTTCGACGAGCGCCTGCACGCCGGCACCGTGTGGAAGCTGCGCAAAGATGCCAAGGCGCTGACGCCCGACCTGCCGGTCGCGGCCTTGGCGCGCCTGCAAGGCCACCTGGGCGGCTGGATGCCCGGCTTCCAGCGCCGGGCCAGTTTGGCGTCTTTCCCTGGCATCGGCGATCGCGTGCTGCCGGGCCTGATCGTGCTCGATGAGAACCGCGAGTGGTTCGCGCAGCCGATGGACGGCATGCTCGGCGGACTCACGCGGCGGACCTGGCTGGCGCGCCTGGTCGCGGCCTCCTGCTTCGGCGTCGAGTTGCGCGGATCCGGCAGCGGCGCGCCGGTGCTCGAGAACGCACTGGCCGAGTACGCCGCCGCGCGCCTGCTGGATGCCGCCGGCTGGCAGCAGGACGCTGCAGCGCTGCGCGCCTGGTGGCGCCAGGCGGAGGAGTCGGCTGGTCCCCTGCCGCTGCCCCTCTCCTTGCTGCCGCCCGAAGACGTGCTGGGTTCGCAGCGCATTCTCACGGCCGGCGCGCGCTTCTGGCAACAGGTCGAGACCGAATGGTCCTCGCGCGCGAAGCTCGACGAAGTTTTGCAGCAGGCGGTGCGCGCCGGCCGGCCCTGGAGCACGCAAGATCTGGTGCATGCGCTGGCCGCCTTCGGCGCCGATCCGGCCGCCATCGCGCGCATTCAATCCGGCATCGAAGGAATCCTCTACGCCATCCCCACGCAGTGATCATCTACTACCATCGCGACTTCGACGGCATCGCCTCCGCCGCCATTCTGGCCGAGGCCCTCGAAGCGACCGGCCGCGAGAAGGGCGTCCGCTGGGCCGGCGTCAACTTCGACCGCACGCTCGAGTGGGAGAGTTTCGGCGTCGGTCAGCGTTTCGCCTTGGTGGACTTTCACTTCCATCCGCGCGCCAGTTATTGGTTCGACCACCATCCGACCACGTTCCTGGAAGACAAATTCCAGCAGGCCTATCGCGAGAGCGACACGCACAAATTCGATCCCGCGGCGCCGAGCTGCCCGCCGATCATCGTCGAGCACGCGAAGTCGCGCTGGGGCTTCGCGCCGCCCGCCCACTTCGAGGAACTCGTGCACTGGTCCAACGTCGTGGACGCTGCGCGTTTCGCGAGCGCCGAGCAGTCCATGTTCGGCAAGGAGCCGGCCATCCGCGTCATGCGCGCGTTGACCTGCGCGCCGGACTACGCCTGGCACGACCGCATCGTGCACCTGATGCGCGTGCGGCCCCTGGCGCAGGTCGGCAGCGACTCGGACGTCGAGCGCTGCTGGGAGCGCTCCTGCCGCAACCGCGATCACGCGCTCGAGGCCTTTCCCGACCACGTCCTCGACCGCAGCGCGCGCTCGCTGTTCGCGGACCTCCGCTCCAAGAAGATCCGTCGCGAGCGCTTCGCGCCCTTTTACCTCCACCCTGAATTGCACTACGCCGTGAC
>CAYVPL010000289.1:0-3311 GCA_964453755.1 uncultured Planctomycetales bacterium | reverse complement strand
GGCGCGCTGCTCCAGCGTCCAGCCTTCGGTGCCGGCGTAGAGCGCGAAGAAGTCGTAGCAGGACGCGAGCGTGCCGAGCACGCGGCGGCGCGTGTCCTCGATGGCCGCGTCGTCGTAGCGGCGCGACTGGTGCGCGGCCCCCGCCGCCGTCAGGCTCCAGCGAATCGCGTCCACGCCGTGGCGGGCAATCGCCTCGTCCGGTTTGACGAGATTGCCGAGCCGCTTCGACATCTTCTGCCCCTTCGCGTCGAGCAGCAGGCCGTTGACGAGGCAGGACTTGTACGCGCCGCCTTCCGGGAAGCCCCACTGCGCACGGTCCGCGTCCACGCAGCTCATGAACGTGCCGATCGCGTGCAAGGTGTAGAACCAGCCGCGCGTCTGATCCACGCCCTCCGCGATGTAGTCGGCGGGGAATTGCGTTTTCAGCAACTCCCGATTCTCGAAGGGCCAGTGATGCTGCGCGAAGGGCATGGCGCCGCTGTCAAACCAGCAATCGATCACCTGCGGCACGCGCCGCATGACGCCCGTGCACGCCCCGCCCGCGTGGGTGCAAGCGAACTCGGGCCGGTCCACCGCCGGCCGGTGCGGATCGAAATCCGCGGGCAGCGCACCGGCCAACTGCTCCAGTTCGGCGAAGCTGCCGAGGCAGCGCCAGTGCTCGTGGTTCTCGCTGCACTGCCACACCGGCAGCGGCGTGCCCCAGAAGCGGTCGCGCGACAGGGCCCAGTCGATGTTGCCGGCCAGCCATTCGCCCATGCGGCCGCTGCCGATCTCGGCCGGCGACCAGGCGATCCGCGCGTTCGCCTCGACCATCTTCGGCGCGTAGGCCGTGGTCTTCAGGAACCACGCCGGCGCCGGGAAATAGATCAGCGGCGTGTCGCAGCGCCAGCAATGCGGATAGGAGTGGCGGTACTGCGCCAGTTTGACGAGGCGGCCGCGCTGCTTGAGATCGCGCGCGAGTTCCTTGTTGGCCTCGCGGAAGAAAGTGCCGGCCGGCACTGCGCCGATCTGCGCCAGAGTGCGCGCGTCCTCGCCGACGCACAGGCGCACGCTCATCTGCTCGCGCTGGCCGATGCGGAAGTCGTCGGCGCCGTAGGGCGCCATGTGCACGATGCCGGTGCCGTCCTCGGCGCTGACGAACGTGTCCGCGACCACGCGATGGGCGCCGCCGCCCGCCAGCAGTTCGCGGCCGCCTTCCCACTCGAAGAGCGGCTTGTAGCGCAGGAAAGTCAGTTCGGATCCCTTCACGCTGCCGAGCACTTCGGCCTTGCCTTCGCCGAAGACCTCGGCCAGCTTGGAGGCCAGCAGCACGTACTTCGCGCCCTCGGCGCGCACGATCGCGTACTCGAAGTCCGGATGCACGCAGGCCGCGAAGTTCGACGGCAGCGTCCAGGGCGTGGTGGTCCAGGCCACGAGCGCCGCGTCCTCCAGCAGGACCGGCGCGCCGATCAGCGGGAAACTCTCCCACACCGAGGGATCGTCCAGATCCTTGTAGCCCTGGCTGACTTCGTGGCTCGACAAGCCCGTGCCGCAGCGGCCGCACCAGGGCAGCACCTTGCGGCCGGGATACATCAGGCCGTTCGCGGCGAAGCGCGAGAGCAGGAACCAGACGCTCTCGATGTAGTCCTTCTCGTAGGTGACGTAGGGATGCTCGTAGTCGAGCAGAAAGCCGATGCGCTCCGACAATCGCTCCCAGTCCTGCTTGTAGGCCCACACCGATTCGCGGCACCGGCGGTTGAACTCGCCGATGCCCAGCTTCTCGATGTCAGGCTTGCCGCTGATGCCGAGCTGCTTCTCGACTTCCAACTCCACGGGCAGGCCGTGGGTGTCCCAGCCGGCCTTGCGCAGCACCTTCTTGCCGCGCATGGTGTGATAGCGGCAGACCGAATCCTTCATGGTCCGCGCCAGGACGTGGTGGATGCCCGGTTTGCCGTTGGCGGTCGGCGGCCCTTCGTAGAACACGAAGGCCGGCGCGTTCCGGCGCGCCGCCAGGGTGAGCGCCAGGAGGTCCTCGGCGCGCCAAAGCTCGAGAATGCGCCGCTCGAAGGCGTCGGGCTGCTCCAGGAAGTCCCGGCCGAGCGGTTCGAACATCCGGCAGATTCTAAGCGCGCCGCCAAAGCCCCGCGCGTACGCGTTTCAAATGGCTAGAATGCGCGCGGCGCAAGCCTCCATGGAAAAGCTCCTCGACCCCGAAGTTCTCTGGTTCACCGCGCCCGCGATGGCGGGCACGATCTTCTTCCTGTTCCGCCTCATCATGCTCGCCTTCGGCGGCATCGGCGACGCGGACGGCGGCGGCGTGGACACCGGCTTCGACACGGCCGGGGACCCGCACGGCGCCATGCACCACGGCGATTCCGGCGCGGCCGCGCAATTCTTGTCGGTGCAAGGCGTGACCGCCTTCCTGATGGGATTCGGCTGGACCGGCTACGCCTTCCGCGCCGGCCTGCACTGGAGCCCGGGCGCATCGGCCGCGCTCGGACTGCTCGGCGGCATTCTCATGGTGCTGCTGGTCGGCTCGCTGTTCCGCGGCGTGCGCAAACTGGAAGCCAGCGGCACGCTGGATCTGGCCGGCGCCAAGGACGCGGTCGGCGAGGTCTACGCCAACGTGCCGGCGCGCGGCGAAGGCTCGGGCCAGGTGCGCCTGGTTCTGCAGCAGCGCCAGCGCATCGTCAACGCGATCAGCGAGAGCGGCCCTCTCCCCACCAAGACTCGCGTCCGCATCGTCCAGGTCAATTCCGACCGCACCGTCACCGTCAAAGCCCTATGACTCCCTCCGTTTCGCTTCTCGCAGCCCAAGAGGGCCTTGCCGACACCCTCGGCATCAGCAACGACGCCGCCGCCTTCCTGCCGATCGTCGGCGCGATCGTGCTGGTGCTGCTGTTCATGGTCATTTTCACGGTTCGGCAGTACAAGCGCTGCCCGTCGAACCGCGTGCTGGTCATCTACGGCAAGGTCGGCGGCAACCGCGCGGCCAAGTGCCTGCACGGCGGCGGCGCCTTCGTGGTGCCCCTGATCCAGGATTACGAGTTTCTGAAGCTGGATCCGCTGGTGATCGAGATTCCGCTGACCGGCGCGCTGTCGCAGAACAACATCCGCGTCAACGTGCCCTCCACCTTCACGGTGGGCATCAGCACCGATCCGGTGCTGATGAACAACGCGGCCGAGCGCCTTCTCGGCATGGACGAGCGGGCGATCTCGGAGCAGGCGCAGGACATCATTCTGGGCCAGCTGCGTCTGGTGATCGCAACCTTGACGATCGAGGAGATCAACAAGGACCGCGAGAAGTTCATGAACCTGATCAACGAGAACGT
>CAYVPL010000288.1:0-3313 GCA_964453755.1 uncultured Planctomycetales bacterium | reverse complement strand
CCTCGGCGGCTCGCATCTGGCGATGGTCGCGGACGAGAAGGCCGCGCGCGAGCTGGTGGAACTGGCGCTGGCCGAGGGCGTGCGCTTCTTTGACAACGCCGAGTCCTACGAAGACGGCAAGGCCGAGCGCTGGATGGGCGCGGGCCTCAAGGACGTGCGCAAAGAAGTCTTCCTGATGACGAAGACTCTCGCTCCCGACCGGCGCAACGCCGAGAGCGCCAAGCGCCAGCTCGCCGGCAGCCTGGAGCGCCTGCAGACCGACTTCCTGGACCTGTGGCAATTCCACAGCGTCAAGACGCCGGAGGACGTGGATCTGGGCTTCCGCGAGGGCGGCGCGCTCGAGTACATGCTGGAGATGAAGAAGCAGAAGACGGTGCGCTGGATCGGCGTGACCGGGCACGCGCGGCCGGCGGCCAACCTGCGCGCGATCCACTGGTGGGATCAGGGCTGGAAGTTCGACGCGATGCAGATGCCCATCAACCCGGTGGATTTTCACCAGTCCTCCTTCCAGAAGGAGGTGCTGCCGGAGCTGGTGAAGCGCGGCATCGGCGTGATCGCCATGAAGACCAGCGCGCACGGACGCCTGCACAACGACGGCATCTGCACGGTGGACGAATGCCAGCGCTTCGTCTGGAGCCTGCCGGTCAGCACGGCCGTGGTCGGCATGCGCACGCCGCAGGAAGTCCGCGAGAACGCCGCGCGCGCGCGCACGGCCCTGGCGGCCGACGCCGCCGGTCCGCCGATGGCGGCCGCCGAGGCCGACGCGCTGCTGGCGCGGCTCAAGCCGCAGGCGCGGCTCGAGCTCGAGTGGTACAAAGTGCATGCCTGAGCGCGCGCGTGGCGAAGATTCCGCTGTATTACGTCTTCGGCAACCACATGCACTGGGTGGACATGCAGTGGCTGTGGGGCTATCAGGTGCTGCCGGATTCGGTGCGCGACATGCTGAAACTCTGCGCCGAGGCCGGCGCGCGCGGCTGCGTGAACTTCGACGCGGTCGGCTACGAGAAGATGGCGGCCGAGGCGCCCGAAGCGCTGGCGGAATTGCGCGCGGCGGTGGCGGACGGCCGCGTGGAGGTGGCCGGCGCGTCCTACGGCCAGCCCTACGGGCTGTTCCACGGCGGCGAGTCGAACGTGCGCCAGCTGGTGCACGGGGCGCGCGCGGTGCGGCGCCTGCTCGGGGTCTGGCCGAAGGCTTTCTGGGAGGAGGAATTCGACTTCTTCCCGCAACTGCCGCAGTTGCTGCGCGGATGCGGCTTTGACAATGCCAACCTTTTCTTCCAGTGGACCTGGCACACGCCGCACGTGCCGCAAGAGACGGCGCCGCTGATCCAGTGGGAGGGCGCCGACGGCACGCGCATTCCGGCGCTGGCGAAGACCGCGCTGTCGCTGCACCAGTGGCCGGAGGACTTCGACGGCATTCTCGACGCGGCGGCCCGCGGCGGCGGCGCCGGCCCGCGCGCGCTGGTGCAGTGGCTGGAGCTGATGCCCTCGCCGGACTGGATGTGCCGCAGCGAGCTCTTGCTGCCGCGGCTCAAGGAGCTGGCCGCCGACGCGCGGTTCGACTTCCGGCCGGTGACGCAGAGCGGCATGGTGGCCGCGCTGGCTGCTGGCGGCGCCGCGCTGCCCGTGCGCGCCTACCGCATGAGCGAGGTGTGGCACGGCATGAGCCTCGGCAAGAACGGCGACCGCAAGATCCGCCAGAGCATGGACGCCGAGAACGCGATCCTCGCCGCCGAGACCGCCGCCGCGCTGGCCGGGCTGTGCGGCCGGCCCTATCCCTCCTGGGACGTCTATCCGGCCTGGGAGCTGGACGAAGCCTGGCGCGAGCTGCTGCAGGCGCAGCACCATGACAATCACGAATGCGAAGGATTGTGCGGCGCCGTCGGCGACCGCTCCTTCGAGCGCGCGCAGAGTCTGGCGGAGGAGGTGCTCGACCGTTGCGTGGACGGGCTGGTGGCGCGGCTGCCGCGCGAGGACGAGGCCGACAGCCTGCTGGTCTTCAACGCCTGCGGCTGGCCGCGGCGGATCGGCAATCTGGAGGTGCCGGCCTGCGGCTTCGCGCTGGCCACGCCGGAAGTGAATTGGGCAGCGCCCGAGGCTGCGGTGCTCAAGCAAGGCCGCTCGTGGATGCTCGGCACGGCGGGCGCCGGGGTGATCGTGGACCGGAAGACAGGCGGCATCCTGGAGGTGGTCAGCCGCGAGATTCCGGACGGGATCGCGCTCGGCGGCGGCCTGCAGGCGCCGGTGTTGCGCGCCGGCGGCGTGGAGATTCCGTGGCAGTTCGAGGGCGCGAAGGACGAGGGCGAGAGCTTGGCGCTGCGCTGGCGCGCCGAGGGCGAGACGGTGTGCAGCCTGCGGCTCAACCTCTGCGAGGAGAGCGCGGGCGCGATCCTGGTGGTGCAGGCGACGGATTTGCCGCCGCTCGATCCGGGGTTCGGCGGCGCGCTGGAGCTGTTCTTTCCGCTGCCGGACCTGCAACGCATCGTCGCCGACACGCCGTACTGCGCCGAGACGGCGGAGGCGGGCGGATCCTTCCTGCGCAAGTATCCGACCGGCGACTGGATGACCTCCGACCAGTGGTACGAGAAGGTGGAGCAGCCGTTGTACGCCAGCTCCTTCCTGGATCTGGAATTGGCCGACGGGAAGCGCCTGGCGATCGCGCACGACGGCAGCGGGCAGTGGTTCCAGCGGCCCGGCGGACTGGCCTGCGTGCTCACGCTCTACGATCCCTGGGACGAGCAGCGCTGGAGCAGCAGCGTGGAGGCCGGGTTCCTGATGCTGCCGCACCGCGGGCGCAAGCCGTCGGAGCTGTGGCGCATCGCCCAGCAATTCCGCCGGCCGCTGCAAATGGAGGGCGCGGCCGCGGGGCCGGGCCTGCCGTCGCGCTTCGGCCTGCTGCGCTGCGAACCGGGGAACGTGGTGGTGACGGCCGCGCATCGCGAGCACGCGAAGGCCGCCGAGCACGTCGCGGATTATTTCGGCGGCGGCGCGGTGCGCAATCCCTTCGTGCTGCGGCTGGTGGAACTGGACGGTCAGCCGGCGGAGGTCGTGCTGACGGTGCCGGGGCCGGTGGCGGCGGCGGCGCGCACGAATCTGCTGGGTGCGGTGATCGAGGTGCTGAAGCCGGAGGCGGCGCCGGCGCTGCACGCGGAATCGCCGCGCGCCGACCTGCCGATCCGCTGGCAGACCCTGCGCTTCACCATGCGGCCGCGCGAGATCGCCACGGTCATGCTCGACCTCGAGCCCGGCCGCCATCTCCCCCGCCATCTGGACCAGCACCGCTCGGTGTGGGCCACGGCGCACAAGGTGGGCG
>CAYVPL010000287.1:0-3364 GCA_964453755.1 uncultured Planctomycetales bacterium | reverse complement strand
CCGCCGGGCCTGCGCCGCGTCTTCACGCTGCACGACGTCAGTCCGCTGCTGCCCGATCCGCGGCCGGCGCTGGCGCGGGCCTGGCGCGGCTGGCGCTTCCGCCGCAAGGTGCGCCGCACGGCAGCGGCGGCCGCGCGCATCTCCGTGGTCAGCGAGGACGCGCGCCGCCGCGCCGAGGAGGTCTTTCCGGAGCTGCGCGGCCGCGCCAGCGTGGTGCCGCACTTCGCCGCCGCCTGCATGCGTCCCGTGGCGCCGGCGGCGGCGCGCGCCACCCTGGCGCGGCTGGGTCTGGAGCCCGGCTGCGTGCTTTTCGTCGGCGCGCTGCGCCGGCACAAGAACTGGGAAGGTGCCCTGCGCGCCTGGGCGGCGCTGCCGCACGGGCTGCGCGACGCGCATCCGCTGGTGATGGCCGGCTCGGCTGCGCGCGCCGGCGACGAGCCGCAGCGCCTGGCCGCGCGGCTCGGCGTCGGCGCCGGGCTCAAGCTGATCGGCCCGCAGCCGGACGAGACGCTGCCCGCGCTTTATTCCAGCTGCAGCGCCTTTTTGTTTCCCAGTTTTCAGGAGGGCTTCGGGCTGCCGCCGCTGGAAGCGATGGCCTGCGGCGCGCCGGTGCTGACCAGCCGCGCGACGGCGCTGCCCGAGGTGCTCGGCGAGGCGGCGCTCTACGCCGATCCGTGGCGGCCGGAATCGTTCACTGCGCCGCTCCGTAGTTTGCTCGAGGATCCGGCGGAACGCGCCGCGCGCGCGGCGGCCAGCCTGGCGCGGGCGGGGGAGTTCAACGCCGCGCGCACCGGGCGCGCGATGCGCGCGCTGCTAGCTGAGATAGCGTAGCCAGATGTAGAGGTGGCAGATTCCGATGGACATGATCATCATCGGAAAGGCGTGCTTCAAGAAAGTCATGAACTTGATGCGCTGGCCGGCGCGCTCGGCGAAACCGGCGACGATCAGGTTGGCGCTGGCGCCGATCAGCGAGCCGTTGCCGCCCAGGCAGGCGCCGAGCGCCAGCGACCACCACAGGCCCATGGATTCTTGGTCCGTCAGGCCGAGATCCGCGATCACGCTCTTCAGCGTCGGAATCATGGTGGCGACGAAGGGAATGTTGTCCACGATCGCGCTGGCGACGGCGCTGACCCACAGCACGGCCCCGGCGATCAAGTTGTAGTCGCCGCCGGAGCGGATCAGGATTTGGTCGGAGAGCGCCTTGAGGATGCCGGCATGCTCGACTCCGGCCACGACCACGAACAAGCCGACGAAGAAGAAGATCGTCGTCCATTCGACGTGGCCGTAGAAGCCGTGGACGCGGTCGTTCTTTTCGTCGATGCGCTTGCCCAGATTCGAGAGCAGCATGAGGCCGGCGCCGCCGGTCATCGCCACCGTGGCGGGTTCGATGCCGCGCGGGTGGCCGAAAATGAAGCCGGCAATCACGATCGCGAGCACCACCAGGCATTGGACGAGCAGCCGCGGATTGGTGATGGCCTGGCGCTCGTCGAATTCCATCACGCGGGCGCGGGCTTCGTCGGTGGCCTTGAGTTTGCGGCCCCACATCAGCCAGACCGGGATGAAGGTGGCAAGCATCACCACCACGGCCGCCGGGCCCAGGTGCACCAGGAAGTCGAGGAAGCTGAGGTGGTGCACCTGCGAGCCGATCATGATGTTCGGCGGGTCGCCGATCAGCGTCGCCGTGCCGCCGATGTTGGAGAACAGGATCTCGGCGAAGAGATAGGGATAGGGCGAGATCTCAAGCTCTTCGGTGATGACCAGAGTGACCGGCACGATGAGCAGTACCGTCGTGACGTTGTCGAGAAAGGCCGAGACCACGGCCGTGACCAGGCTGAGCATCACCAGAATGCCCCATGGCCGTGCTTTGACTTTCTTGGCCGACCACACCGCGAGGAACTGGAACACGCCGGTCTCGCGGGTGACCGAGACGATCAACATCATGCCGATCAGCAGGCCGATGGTGTTGAAGTCGATGCCCTTGACGGCCTGCTCTTGGTCGATCACTCCGAGCAGAACCATCAGGCCGCCGCAGACCAGGGCGACGTTGGCGCGATTGAAGCGCTCGCTCATCACCACCAGGTAGCAGAGGGCGAAGATGCCGCCCGCCACCCCGGCGGCCGGCCAGCCGAAGGCGACGCCGCCGCCGTGCTCGACTGCGGCGGCCGCTTGCGCGGCGGTCAGAGAGGCATCTTGCATGCTGCTAGCGCAGGTAGCGGAACCAGATGTAGGCGTGGCAGATGGCGATGGACATCAGCATCATCGGGAAGGAGTGCACCAAGAAAGTCATGAAACTGATGCGCTTGCCCGCGCGCTCGGCGAAGCCGGCCACGATCAAATTGGCGCTGGCGCCGATCAGAGATCCGTTGCCGCCCAGGCAGGCGCCGAGCGCCAGCGACCACCACAACGCCATGGCCTCCTGATTGTTCAGACCGAGGTCGGCAATGACCCCCTTGAGGGTGGGGATCATGGTGGCGACGAACGGGATGTTGTCGATCACCGAACTGGCGAGCGCGCTCACCCACAGCAGGGTGCTGGCAATCACCTCGCGGTCGCCGTTGGCGCTGCTGACGATGCCGTCGCCCAGCAAGCGCAGCAGGCCGGATTTTTCGACGCCGGCCACCACCACGAAGAGGCCGACGAAGAAGAAGATCGTCGTCCACTCGACGTGGCCGAAGAAGGCGTGAACCCGCTCGTTCTTCTCGTCCACCTTGTGGCCGATGTTGGAAAGAATCATCAGGACCGCGCCGCCGGTGATGGCGATGGTCGCGGGCTCGAGGCCGCGCGGGTGGCCGAAGATGAATCCCGCGATGACCAGCGCCAGCACCGCCAGGCACTTCCAGAGCAGCGGGCGGTTGGTCAGGGCCTCGTGCTCGTCGAAGGACATCACGCGCGCGCGGGCCTCGGGCGTGGCGCGCAGTTTGCGCCCCCACATGATCCAGATCGGCACGAAGGTGGCGGCCAGGACCACCAGGACCACGGGGCCCAGGTGGATCAAGAAGTCCATGAAGCCGATGTACTCGACCTGCGAGCCGATCATGATGTTCGGCGGGTCGCCGATCAGCGTGGCCGTGCCGCCGATGTTGGCGCACAGGATCTCGGCGAACAGAAAGGGGTTGACCGGCACGTCCAACTCTTCGGTGATGGCCAGAGTCACGGGCACGATCAGCAGCACCGTGGTGACGTTGTCGAGGAAGGCCGACAC
Source organism: uncultured Planctomycetales bacterium (assembly GCA_964453755.1). Lineage (GTDB taxonomy): Bacteria > Planctomycetota > UBA1135 > UBA1135 > UBA1135 > JAQBVK01. Next base: position 162 of record CAYVPL010000287.1, on the reverse strand, counting down.
CAGCGCCGTGACCAATCCCAGCATCACCAAGATGCCCCACGGGCTGGCCTTGACCCTCTTCGCCGACCATACCGCCAGGAACTGGAACAATCCGGTGTCGCGCGTCACCGCGACGATCAGCATCATGCCGATCAGCAGGCCGAGGGTGTTGAAGTCGATGCC
>CAYVPL010000286.1:0-3368 GCA_964453755.1 uncultured Planctomycetales bacterium | reverse complement strand
CTAGGCAACTCGCTCGACAACATCTAGGGCGAATCAGGATCATCATGGGCGACGTCTTGGCCGATCCCGCAGTCTTCATCCTGCGCCTGGACGAAGTGCGGGAGTGGGCGCACCGCGGTGCAATGGACGGCCGAGTGTCCTTCCGGCTCCATCTGCCAGCCTAACCCGCCCCGCTACCCTCCCAACATGACCGCCACCTCCACCCCTCTCGACGCCGTCCGCTCCGGCTACGCCGCCTTCGCGCGCGGCGACGTGCCGGCGGTGCTCAGCCTGCTCGACCCGCGCATCGAGTGGACCGAGGCCGCCGGCTTCCCGTACCCCGGCACCTTCGTCGGCCCCGAGGCCGTGCTGCACGGCGTGTTCATGAAACTCGGCACCGAGTGGGAGGGCTGGAGCGCCGTGCCGCAACAATTCATCACGCAGGACGACGTCGTCGTCGCCCTCGGCGACTACGGCGGCCGCTGCCGCGCCACCGGCAAGTCCTTCTCGGCCCCCTTCGTCCACGTCTGGACCGTTCGCGACGGCAAGGTCGTGCGCTTCCGCCAGCACACCGACACCGTGCTCGTGCGCGCGGCGATGCAGGCGTGAACCCGGCCGCCGCCGCCCTGCTGCTCCTCGCCCTCGCCCTGCCGCTCGCGGCGCAGGTGGATTACAGCGAGCACAGCCCCTGGAATCAGCGCGCGGAAGAGGGACCAGACGCGGCCGTGCCCGGCTGGTTCTACAACCTCGGCATCACCGGCATGCGCGCGCGGCTGCTCGCCGAGGAGCCGAAGGCGCTGCGCATCGAGTACGTCTTCCCCGGCTCGCCCGCGGCGGGCAAGGTGGCGGCCGGCGATCTCCTCGTCGGCGCCGGCGGCCAGACCTTCCAAGCCGCGCATCGCAACGGCTACGGAGAAGAGGTCTTCGGCGCCGACGGCCCCATCGCCGAACTTGCACGCGCGCTGGAAGAGGCGCAAGGCGCTCAGGGAACCCTCGCGCTGACGCTGCGGCGCGGCGAGGACCTCGTGGAAGTCAAGCTCCGCGTCGGCACGAAGTACGGCAGTTATGCGCCCACCTATCCCGCCGACTGCGCGAAGTCCGAACGAATCCTCGACGATCTGCTCGCGTGGCTCGCTGCGCATCAGGGCGAGGACGGCTCCTTCGGCAACCCCGTGCACGACACCTTCGCGCCGCTCGCGCTGCTGGCCAGCGGCGAGAAGAAGTGGCAGTCGGCGCTCGCGCGCAACGCGCGGCATCACGCCGCAGTGCTGCGCGCGCAGGATCTGGGGCTGCCCAACTGGTACTACGCCAGCGCAGCGATCGTCCTGAGCGAGTACTTCCTGGCGACGGGGGAGGACTGGGTGCTGCCCGAGCTGCAGCGGGTCCACGATCTGCTGGCGCGGGGCCAGTACCTGCGCATGGAGCAGATCAATCCGCAGGCAAAGATCTCGCATCCGCATTCCTTCCCCAAAGGGCCGGAGAATGCGCACGGCGGCTGGGGCCACAACGCCGGCTTCGAAGGCTACGGCCCGATCGCGATGCTGACCGGCCAGGGCGCGCTGGCCTACGCGATGCTGCACCGCTGCGGGATCGAAATCGATCGCAAGCATCACGACGCCGCCTACGCCTTCCTCGAGCGCGGCTCCGGCCGCAACGGCTACGTGTGGTACGCCGACGAGATCGGCGGCGGCCCCGAGAACTGGGCCGACATGGGGCGCACCGGCGCCACCGGCATCGCCAACTTCTTGAGTCCGTACCCGGAGCCCGTCTACCGCGAACGCGCGCTGGCCCGCGCGCAGGTGATCGGGCTGCATCCGCAGAGTTTTCCCGACACGCACGGCTCCCCGGCGATGGGCATGGCGTACACGGCGCTCGCGGCCAGCGTGGACCCCGACAGTTTCCGCCAACTCATGGACGCGAACCGCTGGTGGTTCACGATGGCCCACTGCGCCGACGGCAGTTTCTACTACCAGCCGAACCGCGACAACGCCGGCTACGGCGGCGACGCGCGCATGACGGCCTCCTCCGTCGTGGCCTTCATCTTCTCGATCCCGCGCCGCAGCCTGGTGCTGACCGGCAAGGAGACCGCCCCGGCCGCCGCCGCCCGCTGACGCGCTAGACTTTCGGCGTGCAGGCCACGATCTTCGTCAGCAGCGTCCAGCGCGAGCTGGCCGAGGAGAGGCGCGCAGTCAAGGCCTTCGTGGAGGGGGATGCGCTGCTCCGGCGCTACTTCGACGTGTTCCTGTTCGAGGACATGCCCGCGCAGGATGCACGTGCCGACGCCGTCTACCTCGACCAGGTCGGCCGCTCCGCTCTCTATGTCGGCCTGCTCGGTCAGGAGTACGGCTCGGAGGATCCCGCCGGCGTGTCGCCCACGGAACGGGAGTTCGATCACGCCACGAGTCTGGCCAAGCCCCGACTCGTCTTCGTCAAAGGGCAGGACGACCGCGGACGCCATCCCAAGATGACCGCCCTGATCCGCAAGGCGGGTTCGCAACTCGTGCGCAGGCGGTTCGGAGGCATCCAGGAACTTCAAGCGGCGCTCTACGCCAGTCTCGTCGAGCATCTGGCCGCCACGGGCGCGCTGCGGCTGCGGCCGTTCGACGCCGCCGCCTGCCCGGGCGCGACCGTTGAGGATCTCTCACAAGAGAGCCTCGACAACTTCCTCTCCCGCTCGCAGGCGGTCCGGGGCTATCCGCTCCCGCCCGGCACGCGGCTCGAGGCCGCGCTGCAGCACCTCAACCTGCTCGATGGCGGGCGGCCGAGCCACGCGGCCGTGCTGCTCTTCGGCCGGGAGCCGCAGCGCTTCCTGCCGACCTCGGAGCTCAAGTGCCTGCACTTCCATGGCACCGAGGTCCAGAAGCCGATCCCTTCCTATCAGGTGTACAAGGGAACCGTCTTCGAGCTCGTGGATCACGCGCTCGACTTCGTCCTGTCCAAGATCGCTCTGCGCATCGGCACGCGCGCTCTTGGTCCCGTCGCGCCGGTGGAGTACGAGCTCCCGCGCGAAGCCATCGCCGAGGCGATCGTCAACGCCGTCGCGCACCGCGACTACGCGAGCAATGCCAGCGTTCAGGTCATGCTCTTTTCGGACCGGCTGGAGGTCTGGAACCCCGGCGAACTGCCGGCGGCGCTGACCTTGGAACGCCTGCGGCGGCCGCACCCGTCCATCCCGCGCAATCCGCTGATCGCGGAGCCGCTGTTCCTGGCCGGCTACATCGAGCGCGCCGGAACCGGCACCTTGGACATGATTGACCGCCTCCGGCGCATGGGACTGCCGGAGCCCCGATTCCGCCAGGATGGCGGGATCTTCGTCCAGGCCCTTCCTAGGCCCGCTGCGACCGGGGAAGTCACCCCGGAAGTCACCCCGGAAGTCACCCCGGAAGTCA
>CAYVPL010000285.1:0-3397 GCA_964453755.1 uncultured Planctomycetales bacterium | reverse complement strand
ATGTGCGCGATGATGCAGAAATTGCGGATCCGCGCGGGCGGGAAGGAGAGGTTCATGCGGAGGAACTCTGCAGGGCAAACGCGGGCGGCGCGGCTCGTTCAGGACCCGGCAGTATAGGACATTGGGCCGCGCCCCGCGCCGCCGTCACCGCCGGAAATGGGCCGCGCGCAGCCGCTTCACCAAATTTGCGTGAATCTGGCAGGCGCGCGCCTCGGAGATGCGCAGCGCGGCCGCGATCTGCCTCATGCTCAGCCCGTCGCTGTAGTAGCCGAGCATCAGGATCCGCTCTTTCGCGCTGATCGCAACCCCGGGCGCCAGCTGGTCGAGCGCCTCTTGCGCCAGCGCGGCGCTCAGATGAACGCGGAGCAGCTCCATCGCCCGGCCGCGATGACTGAGCACCGCCTTGGCGGACGCCGACAGCCGGGCGAAGGAGCAGCCGGCCGCCGCATGATGGAAGACCGGGTCGTAGCCGAAGCCGCCGGCGCCATCCGGCGCTTCGAGAATGATGCCGCGCACGGATCCTTCGGCCAGGAACAGGAGGCCCTCGGCGGCGGCCACCGCCAGCACGCACCGGAATTCCGCTCCCCGCCGTTCCGTCGGCACGCCGCGCAGGCGCTCGAGCAGGAGCGCGTTGTTGGCCGCGTCGCGGCCCGCCCCCTCGACGCCGGCGAAGCGCGCCGAGCGCACGCCCGGCGCGCCGTCCAGCGCGTCCACGCACAGGCCGGAGTCGTCGGCGAGCGCCCACAGCTCCAGGCCCTGAGCGGCGGCCGCCGCCACTGCCGCGAGCGCCTTTTTCTCCGCGTTCGCGGCGAACGTGTCGCCGTCCTCCTCCACCTCCGGCAGTCCGGCGGGCAGCGCCTCCGGTCCCAACACCTCGACCGGCAGATCGGCGCACAGCGCGCGCAACTCCTGAAGCTTCTTCGCGTTGCCGGAGGCGACGAGCAGGCGCTGCATGCTCAACGCGGCGAGGTCAAGGACTCCCAACGCGCTTCCAGCCGCGGCGCCGGTCCGCTGTTCCATTCGACGATCAGCAGTTTCGCCTCCGGATCCGGGCTGCCGGCCAAATCGAGGCCCAGACCGCCGCCGGCGATGCGCACCGGGATGCCGTCCAGTTCCGCGTCGAGCGAAGTGTGAATGTGGCCGTGCAGCAGGAGATCCACGCCCAACTCCCGGAACCGGGCGCGCAGCCACGCAGTTTCCGCCGCGCGATCGATGGCGTGCGAATCGCCGGCCGCGACCACTTCGGGCCGCGGATCCACCAGGGGACGATGCGTGAACACCAGCAAGGACTGATTCGGATCGACGCCGACGCGGGCGAAATCCGCCAGCAAGTCGCCGCGCTCGCCGCGGGACGGAGGCCACGTGTCGGCCGCGGTGTCCAAATTGAGAAAGTGCACGCCGCCGAGGTGGAAGTAACTGTTGCGCGGACCGATGCCGCGCACGAACGCGCGATGCAGCAGGTGGCTGCCGTCGTGGAAGTCGTGATTGCCGATGGCGGTGAAGATCGGCACCGGCGAGGCGCGAAACTTCGCCGCCGCCTGCTCGACTCCGCCGGGCGTGTAGGCCAGGTCGCCGAGGTGCAGGATGAAATCCGCCTGCAGCTCGGCCGCGCGGGCCAGGAATGCGTCCAACTCTTCTTCGACGCCGGTGTCGCCGAGCGCCACCACGCGCCAGCGCGCGCGCGCCGGCAATTGCGGAGCGATGCGCTGCTGGAAGCCGTCGGCGATGCTGTATTCGTACGTGCGGCTGCTGCCGCTGCGCTCCAGGCTCACCCAGCCGCCGTCGCTGGCCTCCGCGTGCAGGTTCTCGAGGCGCAGCCGCACCTGGCTGCCCGTGCTGCCACCGGTGACGTGCAGCATCGGCTCCGGCGAATTGGCGCGGAAAACCAGCAGATCGCCCTCACGGCGCGAGAAACTCGCGCCCACCGCATCCACGGTGTAGCCCGGACCTGCGGCATGCTGCGGCGCCGGCGCCGGATCCCACTGCAGGGGCGGCCAGCGGAGGCCGCGCGTCACGGCGGGCAGCGCGAGGAGGAGGACGCCGGCCGCGCCGATCGCCGCCCACCGCGCGCGCGCGCTCATGCGCGGACCGGAGCCGCGCTCTCAACCGCGGATTTTTGCAGCCGGTGCAGCTGCGCGAGCCCCACGAACGCCAGATTCAGCATGGCTTCATGCTGCGCGCGCGTGAAGGCCTCGCCTTCGGCCGTGCCCTGCACTTCGACGATGCGGCCGTCGCCGGTGGCGACGACGTTCAGATCCACCGCGGCGCGCGAATCCTCGCGATAGTCCAGGTCGAGGACCGGATGGCCGTCCACCAGGCCGACCGCCACCGCCGCGATCCAGTTGCGCAGCGGCCACTGCGTGAGCTGATTGCGGTCGCCGAGCACGCGCAGCGCGTCGTGCAGCGCCACCATGGCTCCGGTGATCGAAGCGCAGCGCGTGCCGCCGTCGGCCTGGATCACGTCGCAATCGATGGCGAGCGTGACGTTCGGAAAACCGGTCGGATCCACCGCCGCCCGCAAGCTGCGGCCGATGAGGCGCTGGATCTCGGTGCTGCGTCCGTCGCGCTGCGCGCCCTCGCGCTTGCGGCGGCCAACCACGGAGCCGGGCAGCATCGAATACTCCGCCGTGAGCCAGCCTTCGCCGCGGCTCTGCATCCAACTGGGCACGCCGGGCACTGCGCACACGGTGCACAGCACGCGAGTGTTGCCGGTTTCGACCAGGACGGAGCCTTCGGCGTGAGGCGCGAAGCCGCGCGTGAAACGGAGCGGGCGGAGATCGCCGGGGCCGCGGTTGTGGGATCGTGCCAAGGGTTCCTGGGTCAGGTCAGGGCGGTCAGGCTGCCCAGCGCGGCGAGCGGCCGGCGGATGACCGTGCTGCCGCTGGCGTAGGCCAGTCCCGTGCCGAAGCGGAATTCTAGCAATTGTCCGCCGGGCGGCGCATCGCCGCCGATTTCCGCGACGCCGCGCGGCGCCCAGCGCCGCAAGCGCGCAAGAAATTCCTGCTCCAGCGCGGCCGGTCCGGCGGCGCGCGCGCGCGCCAATTCGGCCTCCAATTGCCAAATCCAGGCCGCGAGCAGGCGCGTGCGATCCGGCGCCGGCCGGCCGCGCGCGGCCAGCGCCGCCGCCACGCAAGTCGCCGGGTAGGCGGCGGCGGACGCGGGCGGGGCGGCATGCACGTTCAGTCCCAGGCCGAGCAGCGCCGCGGCCGGCGGTCCGGAGATCAACTCGCCGAGCACGCCCGCCACCTTCGCGCCGCCGATCAGCGCGTCGTTGGGCCACTTGAGCGCGACGGGGCCGCAACCCCATTGCTCCAGCGTGCGCGCCAGCGCGGCGGCGGCGGCCACGCCCAGCAGATGCGCGGGCTCCGGACTCAGCGCGACGACCAGGGTCAGAGCC
>CAYVPL010000284.1:0-3414 GCA_964453755.1 uncultured Planctomycetales bacterium | reverse complement strand
GATCTCCCGGCCGGAGCCTTCCTGGACGCGGAGCTGGCGGCCGCCGCCGCGCGCCTGGATCTGCTGCGGCTCGCCGTCCCCCCCCCGCGCTACGCGGGCCTCCTGGTCGAGGACTGGGAGATGCGCGCGCCGCCGGAGTCCGCGCCGCGCCGCGTGCGCGCCGGCGATCCGCTGCACTTCGAAGGGTTCGCCGAATTCATCGCGCAGTTCGATCTGCCCGCCGGCTGGGCCGGCCGCGCGCTGATCCTGCGCTGCGAAGGCGTCGGCGACGGCTACCGCCTCTTCGTGGATGGCGCGCAGGCGGCCGAGGCCGGCAATCTGACGGGCACCTGGGACGGCTGCCGCGACCGGCCGCAGGAGCGCGCGCTGCGCCTCGGCGCCGGCGCGCACGCGCTGCGCTTCCTGGTCAAGGATTGGCGCGGCGGCGGCGGGATGGTCGGTCCGGTCTGGCTGCGCCCGGCCGAGGGCTTCGACGCAAGCACGGGTTCAGCGCAGGCCTAGACCGGCCGCGCCAGACCGCCAGTGAGAATCTCGAGCAGGCCGGCGGCCGCCCACGAAAACTGCGGCACCGCGGGCCGGCCGCCGGCGCAGGGCTCGCCGCTCAGCGGATTCAGGCATTCCCACAAAGTGCCCTGCCGCGCCAGCTGCGCGAGCAGGCGTTCGCGCAGCGCCGGCGCGCGCTCATCCGCGCCCAGGGCCGCCAACTGCCATGCCGCGTAATCCATCCACACGCCGCCGTTCCAGTAGTCGTCGGGGTCGAAGCCCTCGGCCGAGCGCGCCAGCGCCGGGAAGGGCATGGGCGTGGCGAAATGCTCCGGATCGGCGAGCAGATCGCGCGTGCGCCGGGTCTGCTCGGCGCTGGCCGCGCCGGCCCACACCGGCAGCGCGCACGCGGCGGAGAGCAGGCCGGGCTGGCCGTCGTCGCGGCGGTCGGCGAAGGCGCCCTGGCGCGGCTCCCACAATTCCTGGATGGCCTGGCGCTGATCACGGGCGCGCTGGCGCCAGCTCTGTTCGTCCTTGCGCACGAGCCCGGCCAGCTGCGCCAGCGCTTCGCATTCGACCAGCGCGAAGGCCGCGAGATCCGGCGGAACCGCGTCCAGCAATCGCCACTCGCCCTGCGGGCGCAGCGCGGCGCCCGTGAAGCGCGCGCTGCGGTCCCAGCCCAGATCCCAGGTGGCGGTCTCCCAGTTGACGCCGCCGGGCCGGTGCAGGGTCTCGCCCGGGTGGCGCCGCATGCTGTCCCACCAGCGCATGAAGGCGGCGCAGGACGGGTAGAGCTCGCGCGCCAGCGGCGCCGCGTGCCGGCTGTCCGCCGCCACCGAGCGCGAAACCGCCGCCAGCGCCCAGGCGGCGAGCGGCGGCTTGCTGTTCTGCCAATTGTCGCGGATGGGCCAGGGCATGACCGTGTCCGGCACCATGCCGCCGCGCTGGCGCGCCAGCTGCACGCGCAGTTGATCGCCGGCGAACTCGGGGGCGACGCGCGCCAGCGCGTGCGCGTGCTTCCACGAGTCCCAGCCCCAGTAGCCGCGGTAGGCGAAGGGCGAGGGAATGCAGCCGTCGGCCGTCAATTCGGCGATCGGAGCGCGCCAGTTCCAGGCCAGCGTGCAGATGGCGCGCGCCGCGAGCAGGCGGTCGCGGGCCGAGGCGCCGGCCGGGAGCAGTTCCGCGGCGCGGTCGAAGGCGCGCTGGCGGGCGGAGGCGTTGCGCGCCATGAGGCCCGGCTGCGGCGGATGGTCGAGGTTCTCGCCCAGCAGGATGCCGTCCTCGACGGGGCGCTGCGGCAGGTTCGAGCGCACTTCCGCGGCGCCGGTCACCAGCAGGGTTTGCGGCGCGCTGAATCCGACCTGGACCAGCCGGCCGTCGGCCAGCTCGAGCTCCAGGCGCTCGGGCCAGACCGTGCGGCGCCGGGGGGGGGAGCCGAAGTCCAGATGGTCGGCCGGCGGCGGCAGCTCCGGCGGCTGCGGATGCGTGGGCAGGCGCGTGTCGTGCACCTCGATGGCCGCGTCGTCACCCCAGCACAGCGCCAGCCAGGAGCCGCGGTCGGAGAAGAGGCCGACGCGGCGGCCGGCGGAGTCCCGCAGGGGCAGCAGATCCGGAAAGCGCTCGATTTTCATCCTCAACGTCAGTCTAGCCTTTGGCACCGCGGGTGCGGATCTCGCGCAGGAAAAAGCGCTGGAAGATGAAGTAGGCCAGCAGGCAGGGCGCGAGCACCAGCGACGATCCCGCCATCAGCAGCTCGACGGCCACGCGGTAGGCCTGGTTGAAGGCGGCGAGGCCAAGGGTCAGGGTCTGCTGGTCGGGCGACGTGACGTAGATCAGCGGCGTCCAGAAGTCGTTCCAGGTGGCGAGGAAGGTGAAGACCGCCACCGTGCCCAGCACCGGCTTCACCAGCGGCAGCATGACGTGGAAGTACGTGCGCCACGGTCCGCAGCCGTCGAGGCGCGCCGCCTCGCGCACCTCGGGGCCGATCGCGAGAAAGGACTGCCGGAACAGGAAGATGAAGAAGGGCGCGCCGCCCAGCACCGAAGGCAGGATCAGCGGCGCCCACGTGTCCACGAGGCCGAACTGGCGCCACAGGATGAATTGCGGAATCGCCAGCACCTGCGGCGGCAGCATCATCGTGGCCAGCACCAGCAGGAAGAGTCCGTCGCGGCCGCGGAAGCGCAGGCAGGCGAATGCGTAGCCGGCGAGGCTGCAGCACAGGAGCTGCCCGGCGATGCACGCGGCGGTGATGAGCACCGTGTTGACCAGCATGCGGCCGAAGCCGTCCATCTGGCGCACCGCCTCGGCGTAGTTCTCCGGATGCAGGCCGCGCGGGAAGGAGGTCATGCCGCCCGTCAGGCCGGCGCCTTCGCCCTGCAGCGACACCGCGAGCATCCACAGCAGCGGCAGCGTGAAGGCCGCGGCCAGCGCGATCAGCAGCAGGCGCTGCAGCAGCGGCGCGGCCTTCATCGGCCCGCTCCGGCGTAGTGCACCCAGCGGCGCGAGGAGCGCAGCAGGAGGCAGGTGAGGAGGAACACGATCGCGAACAGCACCCAGGCCAGCGTGCTGGCGTAGCCCATGCGCAGATAGCGGAAGGCCTGGTCGTAGAGATAGAGCACCAGGAAGCGGCTCTCGTTGCCGGGGCCGCCCTGCGTCATCACGAAGGGCTGCGCGAACACCTGGAACGCGCCGATCAGGCCGACCACCAGGTTGAAGAGCAGCACCGGCGTCAGCGCCGGCAGCGTGACGTGCAGGAAGCGGCGCCACCGTCCGGCGCCGTCGAGGCGCGCGGCTTCGTGCAGCGCGGGATCCACGAATTGCAGGCCGGCGATGAAGACCAGCATCTGCGAGCAGGCGGTCCACAGGCTCATGAGCACGAAGGAGGGAACGATCCAGTGCGGATCGAGGAGCCAGGGGCCTTCGTCGAGGATC
>CAYVPL010000283.1:0-3423 GCA_964453755.1 uncultured Planctomycetales bacterium | reverse complement strand
CGCGCCACGGACATCGCCGTCCTGGTGGTCGCCGCCGACGACGGCATCATGCCGCAGACCGAAGAAGCCGCCGCGCACGCTCGCGCGGCCAACGTGCCGGTGGTCGTCGCCATCAACAAGATGGACGCGCCCGGCGCCAATGCGCAGCAGGTGAAGTCCCAGCTGTCCGGCATGGGCCTGCAGCCCGAGGAATGGGGCGGCAGCACGGGCGTGATCGAAGTCAGCGCGCTGCGCAAGCAGGGCATTGACGCGCTGCTCGAGCGCATCCTGCTCGAAGCCGAACTGCTGGGCCTCAAGGCCCACCCGAAAGGCGACGCCTTGGGCGTGGTGCTCGAGGCCACCCTGGAGAAGGGCAAGGGCAAGGTCGCCACGGTGCTGGTGCAGGACGGCACGCTGCACACCAAGGACGTGGTGCTGGCCGGCACCACCTACGGCAAGATCCGCCTCATGTTCGACCACGCCGGCAAGCCGCTCAAGGAAGCGGGGCCGGGCACGCCGGTGCAGATTCTCGGCCTCGAGGAGCTGCCGCCGATCGGCGAGAAGTTCTACGTGGTGGACGAGCTGCAGTCGGCGAAGGACGTGGCTGAGAAGCGCGCGCTGCTCAAGACCGAGCGCGACCGCCGCGAGAAGTCCGCCAACGTCACCGCCGCCAACCTCTTCGACAAGCTCGACGAGTCGCAGGTCGAGCGCCTGCGCTACGTGCTGAAGGCCGACGCCCAGGGTTCTCTGGAGGTCATCAAGAAGACCCTCGAAGAACTGGGCAACGAAGACGTCATCATCGAGGTCATGCACGCCGCGGTCGGCGGCGTCACCGAGTCCGACGTCCTTCTGGCCAGCACCGCCAAGGCCGCGATCCTGGCCTTCAACGTTGTGCCGGAAGGCAAGGCGCGCAAGGAGGCCGAGCGCGTGCGCGTGGCCATCCGCGAGTACGAGGTCATCTACGAGCTGTTCGAAGCCGTGGAGAAAGAAATCGCCGGCAAGCTCGAGCCCGAGGCCGTCGAGTCGGTGGTCGGCAGCGCCGAGGTGCTGCAGATCTTCCGCTCCTCGCGCTGGGGCGCGGTGGCCGGCTGCCGCGTGACCAGCGGCGTACTGCGCCGCAACTGCGTGGCGCGCGTGATCCGCGACGGTAAGAAGGTCTACGAAGCGCCCTTCGATTCGCTGCGCGTCCTCAAGGACGACGTGCGCGAAGTGGAGGCGCCGAAGGAGTGCGGCCTCAAAGTCAAGAACTTCGAGGACATCAAGGTCGGCGACGTCATCGAGGCCGTGTCCATCTCGGGTGGCGCGGACGCGGGCGCGGCCGAGGCCGGAGCCTGATCCGGCGCCGCGCGCGGCGCGGCGGAGCACGTCTTGGCCAGCGACAAACGGCAAAAGCAGATCGCGAAGCGCATCCAGCAGAAGATCGCCGAGCTGCTGGTGCACGGCATGAAGGATCCGCGCACCGGATTCATCACGATCACGGGCGTGTCCATCACCAGCGACCTGACGGTGGCCACCGTGCGCTGGTCGGTCTTCGAGGCCTCGCAGCGCGCGCGCACCCAGAGCCTGTTCGAGCACGCGCACGGCTTCCTGCGCACCGAGGTGGCCCGCGACCTGCAGCTGCGCACCGCGCCGCAGCTGGTCTTCCAGTTCGACAAGGGCATCGAGCACGCCGAGCGCATCGAGGAAATCCTGCGCCAGGTGCTGCCGCCGTCGGAGCGCGCGGCCGGGCCGGCGCCGGCCGAGCCGCCCGCGCCTGCGGCCGCGCCGGATGGTCCGGCGGCTCCCCATGCCTGAGCGCGAGGAAGCCCCGCGCCGCCTGCGCCGCGCCGAAGCGGTGCTGGCGCGGCGCACCGGGCGCCTGCTGGTGGTGCTGGAGCGCTGCGCCGACGAGCACAACCGCCAGGCCGTGCTGCGCACCGCGGAGGCCTTCGGCGTGCAGAAGGTGGCGCTGGTCGAGGGCTCCGGCCGCGCCAGCGAGGCGATGTCGCCGGGCGTCACGCGCGGCGCCGCGCAGTGGCTGGACCTGCGGCGCTACGCGGACCCGGCGGCGTGCATCGCGGCGCTCAAGGCGGAGGGCTGGACGATCTGGGCCACGGACCTCTCCCCCAGCGCGGAGCCGGCCGAGCCGGAGCGGCTCAAGCCGCTGCCCGCCAAGCTGGCGCTGATCTTCGGCCGCGAGGCCGACGGCGTCAGCGCCGAGGCTCTGGCCGCCGCGGACCGCCGCCTCTATCTGCCGATGGCTGGGTTCATGGAGTCGCTGAACCTGTCGGTGTCGGCGGCCCTGCTGCTGCAGCGGCTCTTCGACGCCTGCCCGGAGATGCGCGGCGATTTGTCAGACGGCGAGCGCGCGGAAATCCGCGCCCGCTGGTACCGGCGGCTGGCCGGCGGCAAGCAACCCAACCGCTTCGATCACTGGCTGGCGCATCCGCCGGCTCCGGTCGAGGAACTGCGGCTGGCGCCGGAGATGAAAATGCCGCGGCTGCGGCTGCAGGCGCGGCGGGAGCTTGGCATGCGGTCGACTGAACCTCGATCCTGAGGGCAAGTCCGTTGCGGGTGCATCGCGCGGCAGCACTTCAGGCCGCCGAACTGATGCCTTTGAGGATGGCGCGTGAGAAGCCCGTGCCGGCCAGCTGCGCGACAACCTACCGCAGTTGCGTGTCTGCAACTGCGAGGGTGGCCCAGATCGGAGGGCTGGCGTGGGGACGGGGCTCTGAGCGGCAGCCCTGAAGGCAGCGGACGAATCCCTGGTCCAAGGCGAACTGCCAGGATGCCCTCAATTCCAAGCCTGGGGATGCATTCCAGAGGAACTCTCCTGGAGTCCCGAAGGCCTTGTTGCGAAAGGAATCTCGTCCGCCGCCGCAAGCCGCCTGGCGCGTCCGCAGCTGCACCAGACTAGAATGACGATCCATGGATTCCGTGCGCGTCCTGGTGACCGGAGGTGCCGGTTTCATCGGCTCGGCCGTGGTGCGGCACTTGCTGGCCTCCACCCGGGCGCAGGTCCTGAACTTCGACGCCCTCACCTACGCCGCCAACCTGAAATCCCTCGAGGAAGCCTCCTCAAACCCCCGCTACCGCTTCCAGCGCGGTGACATCTGCGACGCGGCCGCCGTCGGCGCCGCCTTCCGCGAGTTCCGGCCCGACTGCGTCCTGCACCTGGCCGCCGAATCCCACGTGGACCGCTCCCTGTCCGGCCCGCTGGCCTTCGTCCAGACCAACGTGATGGGCACGGCCGTCCTGCTGCAGGCCGCCCGTGAGCACTGGGGCGCTCTCCCCCCCCCCGAGCGCGACGCCTTCCGCTTCCTCCACGTCAGCACCGACGAGGTCTTCGGCAGCCTGGGCGCCGAGGGCGCCTTCCGCCCCGACACCCCCTACGACCCGAGCTCCCCCTACTCGGCCTCCAAAGCCGGCTCGGACCATCTCGTGCGCGCCTGGGGCCGGTCCTTC
>CAYVPL010000282.1:0-3432 GCA_964453755.1 uncultured Planctomycetales bacterium | reverse complement strand
CCACCAACATGGCCGGCCGCGGCACGGACATCGTGCTGGGCGGCAATCTCGTCGGCCTGCTGCGCCAGGAGCTTGCCATCCGCGGCCTGTCCGGCCCGGAGGCCGACGCGGCGGAGGTCGAGAAAGTGCGCGCCGAACTGGAGACGCGCCAAAAGGCCGAACGCGAGGCGGTGGTCGCCGCCGGCGGCCTGTACGTGATCGGCAGCGAGCGCCACGAGGCGCGCCGGATTGACAATCAGCTGCGCGGCCGCTCCGGCCGCCAGGGCGACCCAGGCCTGTCGCGCTTCTTCCTGTCCCTGGACGACCCGCTCATGCGGCGTTTCTACAAGGACTGGGTCAAGAATTTCCTGGCCAAGGCCGGCATGGGCGGCGGCGAGCCGGTCGAGTCGCGGCTGGTCAGCAACGCCATCCGCAAGGCGCAGAAGAAGGTCGAGGACTACCACTTCGAGATCCGCAAGAACCTGCTCGAGTACGACGACGTGATGAACGAGCAGCGCCGGATCGTCTACGAGCAGCGCCAGGCCGCCCTCGAAGGCGGCAATCTGCGCGAGCGCGTCACGGCGATGTACGACGAGGCCTTCGCCCTGGCCGATGGGCAGTGGGCGGGGGACGGCCGCGAGGTGGCGCCGGACTTCAAGGCTTTGGCGCTCTGGGCGCACCGCAAGTGGGCGAGCCCGGCGACGCCGGAGGAACTCGAGGCCAAGGGCTGGCAGGCGGCGCTCGAGCATCTGCGCGCCGAAATGGAACGCACCTACGCCGAGAAGACCGCGCGCCTGGGCGAAGCCAAGATGGCGTCTCTCGAGCGTTTCCTGGTCCTGAACTCCATTGACCACAAGTGGAAGGATCACCTCTACGCAATGGACGGCCTGCGCTCGGGTATCGGCCTGCGCGGCTACGCGCAGGTGGATCCCAAGAACGAATACAAGCGCGAAGGCCTCATCGCCTTCCAGGACTTGCTCGCCAGCGTGGCCGAGGACGTGACGAACTACGTCCTGCGCCTGGAACTGCGCGAGGAGCCGGCGCTGCCTGCCGCCAGCATCTGGCAGGGAGCGCGCGCCATTCACCCCGACTTCCGCCAGCAGGCGGGCGGCCAGCCGGGAGCGCAGCCGGGCGCGGCTCCGCCACCCGCCGCGCGCCCGCGGCCGCAGATGGCCGTCGGCTACCAGAAGCAGAACACCGTCAGCCTGGGGCCCGGCGCGCGTCCGGCGCCGCCTCCCGCCGCCGCTCCCTCGGCGCCCGGATCGCCCGCCGCGCCGGCCGCGGCCGCTCCCGAGCCCGCCGAGGACAAGGTGCCGCGCAACGCCCCGTGCCCCTGCGGCTCGGGGAAAAAGTACAAGCAGTGCCACGGCAAGTGATCGCGTGGAGCGCGGGCGCGGAGCGGTGAAGGAGGGCGGCGGCGGCGCCTTCCTCGTCTACGACACGCTGCTTTATCTGGGCGCCCTGCTGCTGCTGCCGTGGGCCGGCTGGCGGTGCCTGCGTCACGCCGATTTTCGAGAAGTGTTTCCGGGACGCCTCGGCTGGGCCCCGGGCACGCCGGCCGGCGCGGCTTCACCGCTGCTGTTGCACGGCGTGTCAGTCGGAGAAGTCAAAGCGCTGCGCCCGCTCGTGCGCCTGCTGCAGCAGCGCCATCCCGAGCTGCCGCTGGCCATCAGCTCGGCCACGCCCGGCGGCTTGGCGATCGCGCGCGCCACCTATCCCGGCATTCCCGTGCACGTCTATCCGGTGGACCTGCCCGGCGCGACGCGGCGCTTTCTGGAGCGAGTGCGGCCGCGCGCCGTCGTGCTGGCCGAACTCGAGATCTGGCCCAACTTTCTCCACGGCTGCCATGCGCGCGGGATTCCCGTCGCGATCGTCAACGGCCGCATCACCGACAATTCGGTGCGCGGCTACCGCCGCGTGCAGCGCTGGCTGCCGCGCTTCGATCGCGTGGCTGTTTACTGCGTGCAGAACGAGCGCTACGCCTCCGGCTTCCGCGCCCTCGACGTGCCGCCGGACCGGGTCGTCGTCAGCGGCAACATGAAGTTTGACAATTTGCCGACCGAGTTCGAGGACGCCGGCCATCTCGCCTCGCCCTGGCCGGGCTGGCGCGCCGGCCATCCCTGGATCGTGTGGGCCTCGACCCACGCGCCGGAGGAGGAGGACCTGGCGCGCGAGTGGGCGCGGTCGCCGGCGCGCGCGAGCACGGTGGTCGCGGTGGTGCCGCGCCATCCGAAGCGCGCCGACGTCCTCCAGGCGCAACTCGAGCGCCTGCATCCCGGCGCGGTGCTGCGGCGCTCGCGCCTGGCTCCGGGCGCGGCCGTCCCGCCGGGCTCCCTGCTGCTGGTGGACACCTTCGGCGAACTGGAGCTGGTGCTGCGCAGCGCGCGCGCCGCCTTCGTCGGCGGCAGTCTGATCGAGCACGGCGGGCAGAACGTGCTGGAGGCGGCGGCCCTGGGCGTGCCGATCGTGGTCGGCCCGCACACTCAGAACTTCGCCGAGGAGTGCCAAATGCTCGGCGCAGCGGGCGGCCTGCGCCGCGCGGCCGATGCGCGGGAAGTGGTAGAATGCCTGTCGTACTGGCTGGCGGATGCGGAGGCCGCGCAGTCTGCGGGCGCGGCGGGCGCCGGCGTTCTTGCATCGCGGCGCGGCGCGGCCGAAAGTACCCTGTCGGCCCTGACCCAGGCCGGCTTGCTTCCGCCTCGTCCTCCTCAACCTCACGCGATCGCAGCCGAACCTTCCTGATGGAACACAAACTGTTCACGTCCGAGTCCGTCTCGCCCGGGCATCCTGACAAAGTCTGCGACCAGCTCAGCGACTCGATTCTGGACGCCTGCCTGCGCCAGGATCCGACGGCGCGGGTGGCCTGCGAGTGCTACGCCACGACGGGCATCGTGATCGTCGGCGGCGAGATCCGCACCCAGACCTACGTGGACGTGCAGAAGGAAGTGCGCGCAGTCCTGCGCGAGATCGGCTACACCCACGCCGGCGTCGGTTTCGACGCCGAATCCTGCGGCATCCTCAACTGCATCCACGAGCAATCGGTGGACATCGCCGGCGGCGTGGACCAGGCAGCGGACGGTGCGGGCAGCACCGGCGCCGGCGACCAAGGCATGATGTTCGGCTTCGCCTGCCGCGAGACCGAGGCCCTGATGCCCGCGCCGATCTGGTGGGCGCACCGCCTCATCGAGAAGCAGACCGAGTTGTGCCGCAGCGGCGCGCTCGGCTGGCTGCGCCCCGACGCCAAGTCGCAGGTCACCTTCCGCTACGAAGGCAACAAGCCGGTCGGCATCGAGGCGGTCGTGCTGTCCACGCAGACCGCCGACGGCGTTTCCATCGAAGAAATCCGCCGCGCCGTCGAGAAGGACATCATCCGCGCCGTCCTGCCGGCCAAGTGGATCGGCAAGGACACGCGCTTCCACATCAATCCGACCGGACGCTTCGTGATCGGCGGTC
>CAYVPL010000281.1:0-3432 GCA_964453755.1 uncultured Planctomycetales bacterium | reverse complement strand
GCCAACCCGTGGCGTAGAGGACGGCGAGCGCCGCCGCCGCGATCGCGAGCGCGTTGTCGGGCAGCGCGCCGGCCAGAGCGATGGCCAGCCAGACGCCGATCACCGCGCGCAGCAGCGCATGCTGGCCGGGCGTCCACCCATCGCCCGGTGGCGTGCGGAGCACGGCGCAATTGTCGCTCATTCCACGGGAATCGGCAATCTTGTGATAACCTTGATGCATGCTGCTCCTGGCCGCGAGCATGCTTCTGCCCCTGCAGCAGCAGGAGGTGCGTCCGCCGCAGCGCATGGACGGCTCCGGCGTCGGCAGCGCCACCAGCCTCAGCAGCGACGCCGAGAACGGGCTGGCCGCCGTGGCCTGGGTGGACGCTTCGCTCGGCGCGCCGCGCGTGCTGATCTCTGTCTCGCGCGACACGGGCGGGAGTTGGACTGCGCCGGCGCCCGTGGACGCCGATCTCAGCGGCGCCTCCAAACGCCTGCTCGAAGCTTCCGTGGACGTCGTCGCGGGCGAGATCCGCATGCTCTGGCTCGACGATCGCCACGGCGCCGGCAACAACGATCTCTACTTCCGCGTCAGCCGCGACGGCGGACAGACTTGGGAACCGGAGATCCGCCTCGACTCCGGCAGCGCGCCGGGCGGCGCCGACGTGACTCTCTTCCGCGCGCGCGCCCATCCGAACCTGCAGTTCATCGCCGTCGCGGCCATCGTCAGTGCCCTGCCCGGGGGCGACGAGGTGCGCACGCTGATCTCCACCGACGGCGGCGTCTCCTTTCACAACAGCATCTCGCAGTTTGCGGGAGGCGTCGTGGCGCGCCTGGACCTGGACGACCACGGCACGGCGCTGCACCTGACCTGGATGGACGACTCCGTCACGCCCGGTTTCAATTCCGCTTCCTACCGCGGGAGCACGGACTACGGCCAGACCTGGCAGGCGGTCGTGCCGGCGATCAGCGGCACCGTCAACACACACCCCTCCGAATTGCGCATCGCCGCCGACGCTGCGCGCGTGATCGTGGTCTTTCAGGATCTCTACGCCATTCACGCGGTCGGCTGCAACGTGTCTCTGGACAACGGCGCGACTTGGCTGCCCGCGGCGCGGCGCATCGGCGGCTCGCGCAGCCCCACGGTCACGCCAGCCGAACCCCGCGTGTTTCTCACTCCATTTGACATTTTGGTCTGCTGGAGCGACGACCGCACCACGCCGGGCTATCTGACGCCCTGGATCGCCGGAACGAGCAATGGCGGCTCCACCTGGTCCGAGCTGCCGCTCGATTCCGGCTACGGCTTCGCGCCGCGCATCCACGGCGACGAGGCCGACGGCACCTTCGCCGTGCAGTGGCAGGCGCCGGCGAAAGTCAAAGCGGCGGGCTCCCGCGCCGTCCGGCCCGAACCTTTGCCGGCCTTCACCGTCGCGTCCGGCGCCGCGTCCGATTCCGTGATTGCCGCGACGGAGCACTCCTATGACTCGGCCTACGCGCACCACTTTTCCTGCTGGTTGGATGACAGCAGCGCCGGCGGCAGTCAAGTGTGGACGAGCGGCTTCCGCCTGCCCAGCGTCGTGATGCAAGGCAACGGCCAAGCCGGCTCTCCCGTCCGCTTTGGAGCCTGGCAATTCCGCGCCGCCGACGCCGGCCGCAACTTCCAAGTACTGTTGTCCGGCGCGCGCGGATCCGCGCCGCTGCCCTTCGGGGACGGTCGCAGCACCGGGCTCGCTGCCGGAGCCTGGCTGAGCCTCAGCGCGCGCGCGCCGGCTTTGCGCGGCCGGCTGGGACCGAGTGGCGCCGGCTCCACGTCATCCGTGCTGATCCCGGCCGGCCTGCCGGCGGGAACGCGCATCGTCTATTGCGCGGTGGCGTTCGACGCGCCGGCGCGCGCCTTCGGCGACCTCGCCGACGCTCGCGACTTCCTGGTGCAGTAGCGGCGCCTTACTCCGCCTTCAGCGCGCCGGTCCAGACGGCGGCGCGGGCCTTCTCCGCCGTGAACTCGATCTTCAAGTTCGCGCCGGGCTGCCCGCTCACGACCCACGTAGCCGTGAGACTGCCCAAGCCGGGCACGCCGCGCTCCAGCCGCAGCCGGCCCGGCGACCGCGCCGGCGGATCGGCCAGTTCGGGGCGGAAGCGGTCGGTCTGGATGCCGCCAGTCAGCACCTCGAGGCCGTCGCCGGTGATCCGCAGGAGATCCGGCGTGCCGATTTTCTTGTCGCCGGCCAGCGCCGAGCGGCTGGACATCGTGCGCGCGTTCTTCAGCACCGCCGTCACGCGCCAGAGGCCGCCGCCCAGATCCTCGGTGCTCACGCGCGCGAAGGACACGTCGGCGATTTCCTCGGCGTGGCGGGCGCAGAACATCGCGTTGCGGTGCAGCATCTCCTCGATCATGAAACTCGGCGCGACGCGGCCGTGGTGGCGCTTGAAGCCGCCGATCTCGACCTCGCCGTAGAGCGGATGGTCGTACGGCTTCCAGTCCGAATACAGGTCGCCGAGCAGCACCGAGTCGTTGAACTCGATCGACTGGCGCTGTCCGGAGCCGAAGCCGCCGCCGGCCGGCTGCTCCCGTTCGCCGCCCCAGTACTGCGGGTCGGCCCACAGCTCGTTGGTGAAGGAATAGATCCCCAGGCCCTCGTAAGTCCAATTCACGAAGCCGCCGTGCACGGTGTAGAGGTCCGCGTGGATGATCATGTAGTTGTAGAAGGGGAGCATCAGTTCGCCCTCCGCGCCGATCCGGTCGTAGACGCGCACGTCCGCGGCCGGATAACTGACGTAGTCGGCGCCCGGACCGCGCAGGATCATGCCGCCGGAATTGTGAAAGGACTGCACGGCGGCCACATTCGGGTGCGCCAGCAGGAAGCGCCCGACCGCCGCAGTCTCCGGGTAGGAGAAGGGATAGTCGCCGGCGCCGAACTGAATGTGGTTGGGCTGCCAGTCGGAGGGCCAGTTGCGGTTCATGTCGTAGCCGCCCTTGCCGTCCTCGTTGGCGCGACCGTCGCCGTCGTCGTCGATGCCTTCCTGGCCGAGCATGATCCAGTCGCCCTGCTGCTCGCCCTGCACCGGCACCAGGATGCGCGGATCGTCCGGATCCTGGCGGTGCGTGCCTTCGCCCATCGGCACGCGCTTGCGCATCGAGGTGATTTCGCCGTCGCCGTCGAGATCGTTGGCGTCGTCCTCGTCGAACATGCCGTCGCGGTCGTTGTCCAGCGGCTTGACGCCGGTGCGCGAAGAGCTCGCGGTGTTGGCGGCGTGGAACCAGTGGTCGCGGCCGTCCGGATTCTGCGACGGCAGGATGTAGAAGACCTTCTCGTCGAGCAATTTGCGCGCCCGCTCGTTGTCGGCGTAGTGCTCCAGCAGCCACCAAGCCAGGTACAGCGCGGCCTCCGCGCCCTGCACCTCGTTGCCGTGCACGTTGCCGTCGATCCACATCGCCGGCTTCTCCGTGTCCGC
>CAYVPL010000280.1:0-3433 GCA_964453755.1 uncultured Planctomycetales bacterium | reverse complement strand
GCGGCGCTCAGGATCCTCGTGAGGGGGGGGTGAAGCTTCGAGAGCCATGGAGGGGCAGCCTGCCCGAGCCTCCTCCAAGATTGGCGGATGGAAAGGCGAATTGCAAATGAAACGCGGCTAGCGCTCGTGACGGCGCCGCTCCGACGGGCCGCCGCCGCGCCAATTTCCGGGCGGTCCGAGCGGCTTGTCGCCCTGCTCCAGGCGCCGGATCTCCTCGAAAAAGAAAGGGACCGGCAACTCCAGCAGGGCATCCTTCGCTTCCAAGGGCACGCCGTGCTGCAACCAGAAGCCCTCCGCCTCCGCTTTCTGCAGGAAACGCCAGCGTTGCACTTGCCCCATGGCCGTCAGCAACTCCTCGGGCGGAGCCTGGCGCAACCAAGCCGCCGCCGACGCGCCGATCCAACCCTCCTGCACCGCCGTCTCGAGATCCTGGCGCGCGCGCGCGGCGTGCTCTTTTCGCAGGGCGTCGGGCACGCGGTGCATGCGCTCTTCGGGCGGAATTTCGCGCAGCCGCTTGCAGAATCCCGGCTCCCGGCGCTCCAAACTCTGGCCGCGGTCGCGAATCCGCTCGCGCACGCGCTCGTCGAGCCAGCGCTGCCGATCGGGCTCGGCCAAGGCCTCGAACTGCTGACGATCTCGCTCGTCCATGCGCCGCCACTGCAGCGCCCGCTCCTGTTCGAGAGTTTCGAAGCGCTTCTTCAGCGCCTCGCGATTCTCGGGTGACAGCTGTTGATAGTCCTGCCAGCGCCGCTGCATGCGATCCCGCTCGGCCGGCTCCAATTCGCGCCACCAAGCGTGGGGCGGAGGGGCTGCGGCGGGCGGGGCCGCAGCAGGGCCGACCTGGGCGCCCAAGAGCAGGATCAGGCCGACCAGCATCAGCGCGGCGCCTCCCCGGCGGCGGGTTCCTGGCCGTAGCTCCAGGCCCCCGCCACGGATGCGTCGAAACCGAGTTCCAACTCCGGATCCTGCAGCAAGTCCCAAGCCGTGAGGAGATCGCGGTTGCTGTAGAGCTCTTCCAACTCAAGCAGGGCGGTGTCCCCGCCGGTGCCGACTTCCGTCTCTCCGGACAGGGCGGGAGCACCCATCCCCATCCAGTAGCCCGTGGCCAGAATCAGCAGGGCCGCCGTCAGGAGCAAGGGCAGCCGGAAGGGCAGAATGCGGCTGGGAATCCTGGACTGCGCCATAATTCGGCTCATGAGCCGAATTTTGAACCCGGGAGGCGCCGGATCCGCCTGGTGGCGGTCCAGAACCTCGTCGAGCCAGTCTTTGGGTTCGGTCATTTTTCCGAATTCCAGTGGGCTTCCAGAAGGGCCCGCATGCTCTCGCGAGCACGATGCAGGAGGGATTTCGCGGCCTGGGGGCTGATTTCGAGGACCTCCCCGATCTCGGTCAAGTCCAGACCGTGGTAATGCTGAAACACGAGCGCCGCCCTCTGGTTCTCCGGGAGGGCCTGCAAGGCCTTCGCGATGCGCTCGCCCCACACCTCCTGGTCTGCAGGCCCAGCCTCCTGCTGCCGAGGGTCCGCGGGATCCAGCGGCCCGCCATCGGCCTCGGGCAGCGAGGCGGCCTGCTTGCGGGCGCCATCCCGGATGCGATTGAGGGCCAGGTTGTAGGTGATGCGGTAGAGGAGGGTGGTGAATTTCCCCACCGCGCGGTAGCGATCGCGGCTGCGCCAGATGCGGATGAACGCCTCTTGCGCCAAGTCCTCCAACGCTGCTCCCGGACCCAGCAGACGCCGCAGCATGGCGAAGGCCGCGCCCTGGTACTCCTCCACCAGCAGTTCGAAGGCGGCGTCGTCCCCAGCCTGGAATGCCAGCATCAGCTGGACGCCGCGGTCCTCCTGCCAGCCGGAGTGCCAGCCGGAGGCCGGATCAGTCACGCGGCCAGCCGCGGACGGTCCAGCCGCCGGGCCAGAGGCGGCCGCTGACGACGCCGAGAATGCGGTCGCCGGCCACGGCGCCGTACTGGCGGGAATCCCGGCTGGACGGCGGATTGTCTCCAAGCAAAAAGTACTCGTCCGGACCCAAGTGAAACCCGGCGCTCCCGCCGAAGGTTCCGCTCGGGTCGTAGAGCACGTCGCGGCCGAGGCGCACGCGGCGGATCTCGAGCGGTCCGACCCCGCCCAGGCCGGCATGCGAGCGCAGGCCCAGATCGGCGGGACCGTCGGCAAGCCGCAGCGGATCCGGCGGCGCGAAGGAAAGATCGCCCACGATCCGGCGTCCGTTCAGGGTCAGCGTGAGGCGGCGGTCCACGAGCGACAGAAAGAGCCGGCCGCTTGCTTCGGCGGCGCCGAGCGCCCCGTCGTGCAGCAGTTCGGGCTCCGATTCAGGATCCCGGCGCAACAGGCGAATGCGGCTTCCGCCCTCGCTCAGCAGGGCGCTGAAGGTCGAGCGGCCGAGGCGGAGATGCAGGTGCAACTCCGCGGCTGGTGAGAGCAGCGCGTACTCGACTTCGAGTCCGAGTTCCGCTGCGGCCTGCGCGAGGGGCACCGGCTGAGCGCGCAACAAATAGCCGGCCATCGGCGGCCGACGGAGATACGTTTGCGCCGCGCCCGCCGGCAGGCGCCAGCAGTCTGCGGCGGCCTCGAAGCCCGCGCCGGCCAAATCGAATTCTTCCTGCAAGTCCGGGCCGCGCGCGTCGAGCATCGGCACCAGGTCTTCGACGTCTGACAAAGGCCGCGCCCGCACGTTGCCGTCCACCCACAGATCCTCGCCGACGATTTGCACGATCTCGCCCGGCGTGGCCGCCACGCGCTTGACCGCCAGGCCGCCGCTGTCCGGCTCGCGGAACACCACGACGTCGCCCGCCTGCGGCTCGGTGCGCGCGAGGCGCAGCCAGTCGCCTTCCGCGAGCGCCGGCTCCATCGAGCGCCCGACCACGCGGTAGGGACGCTGAGTGAAGAGCAGCAGCGCGAAGGCGCCCGCGACCGTCAGCAAGGCGGACAGGACGAGCAGGCGGCGGTGGCGGCGGAAGTTCAGAGGACGAGCAAGGCGCTGACGCCGAGGAAGAGCGCGGCGGAAGAGAGATCGCTGACGCCCATCATGACGGGGCCGGAAACGAGCGCGGGATCGAGGCCCACGGCTTCGCTGCCGAGCGCGATGCAGGCGGCGGCGGACACCGACCAGGATACGGCCAACAACAGGGCGAGAGCCATCGAGGTGCCCACGGCCAGGTCGTTGACAAGGAACGCCATGGCCGGACCGGCGACGATCGCCGCCAGCACGCCCAGCATCAGGCCGACCTTGAGTTCGCTGAAGAAGACCTCGCGGCGGCGGCCGCTCACGATTTGTCCGACGGCGAAGCCGCGCACCAGCACCGCCGAGGTCTGCATGCCGGCGGTGCCCGCCATGGCCAGCACGAGCGGCAGGTAGGAGAGCAGCACGCTCCAATCGCCGGCCACTTGCTCCAGGGTCTGGCCCGTGACGGTGTGGAC
>CAYVPL010000279.1:0-3455 GCA_964453755.1 uncultured Planctomycetales bacterium | reverse complement strand
GGGGGCCAGCTTCCAGGTGAACAGGTGCAGCGGAAAATTCCACGGCGTGATGGTCGCCACCACGCCCAGCGGCTGGCGCAGCGTGTAGCTGAAGCCGCCCTCGGCGCCGTGAAAGGCGGTCTGATCGCTGCGGATCGCCGCGGCGAAGAAGCGCAGATTGTCGAGCGCGCGCGGCACGTCCATCGCGCGCGCCTGCGCCAGGGTCTTGCCGCTGTCTTCGGCTTCCGCGCGCGCGAATTCCTCCAGCCGGTGCTCGACGCTGCGCGCGACGCGCTCGAGGAGGTCGGCGCGGTCCTTCACCGGCAGCGCCGGCGCGGCCGCCGCCGCGGCCACGGCCGCCTCCACGTCGGCGGCGTTGCCGCGCGCGACCTGGCCGATCACCGCGCCAGTCTTCGGATCCGTGCGGTCCAGCCAGGCTCCGCCCGCGGGCGCCGCCGGCTTGCCGCCGATCCAGTGCTCGATCTTCATGGCCTCAGCGCCCGCGCGCGCGCGGACTGCCCGGCATGATAGCCCCGGCACTCAGGGCTGCACTTGGTCGAGGAAGGCGCCCGACTTCTGCGAGTCCGCGCCGCCGGGTCCGCGCGCCACGGCGGCTTGCAGCGCGACCGAGATCAGAGGCGCGCCGGCGGGAACCTGCACGTCGAAGACCAGCAGGCCGGCGGCATCGGCCACGTCCACCGCGACGATGCGCGCGGGCGGCAGCAGGTCCAGGCACAGGCCGCCGAGGCGCGGCGGGCAGGCGCCGGCGCCGGCGCCCGTGGTGCTCAGCAGCAGCGCGCCCTGCTCGCCGGCGAGCGCGCCCGTGGCCTCGTAGCGGGCGGTCTGGCCGCGGCGCAGCGGGGCCGTGCGGCGCAATTCCAGGCCGTAGGAGGGCAGTTCCGCCCGCCACAAGGTCTGCGGACCGCCGAACGAGGCGCTGGAGGCGAAGGTCACGGTGCCGTCGGCGATGCCGGCCGAGGCCACGCCGAAGGTGTCGATCGTCGTGCCGCCGACGACGTCGCCGAACTCGACGATCTTCGCCAGCGCGCCGCCGCGCTGGTAGTACAGCCCGTCGGCTGCGTAGGCGAGATTCTGCACGCCGGTGAACACGATGCCGTCGCCGCTGAATCCGTAGGCCGTGCCGAAGGAGGAGAAACTGCTGCCGTCCGGGCGCGGCGTGGCGAGGTCCACCACCTTGGACAGCACGCCGGCCTCCCATTGATAGACGCCGGTCCAGCCGCCGAAGCCGACGTAGCCGTGGCTGCCGCGGAAGAGCACGCGGTGGCCGTCGGTGGCGGGCCAGCCGACCAGTTCGAAGGGAGCGGGATAGCCGGGCATCAGCGTGCCGCGGCCGGCGATTTCCGTCATCACGCCGGTGGCGACGTCGTAGGAGAGCACCGACCAGAACGTCTGAAAGAAGGTGGTCTCCTGGCAGCGCGCGTGGAAGACCAGCCGTCCGTTCACGAGCATGCCCGAGTAGAGCTCGTACATGAACTCGTTGGCCGCGCCCGGCACGGGATCGCCGGACTCCGCCACCAGCACCGCCGGGCCGCCCGCGGCGGGCGCGATCCACAACTTCTTGCCGCTGCCGCTGCCGGTGGTGAAGTGGACGTGATTGCCGTCGCTGCTCAGGGGCGGCTCGAAGTAGTTGAGGCCGCTGGTCTGATTGTCGAGCACGACGCTGACCGGACCGCCGTTGCCGGAGTAGATGCCCTGCAACAGGCCGCTCTGGTTCTTGCCGCGAAACCAGGAGCGCCCGCCGTGGATCGCGGGCTGCGCGATGGAGATGAAGTAGTCGCCGCCGCCGCCGCCCGGCATCAGCACGTCGTTGCTCGCCACGGTCAAGGGCGCGCCGCCCGCGATCGGGAAATGGAAAAGCACCGAGAGGCTGTCCGAGGGCGCGACGATGAAGGCGGTGAGCGCGATTTGGCCGCCGTCGGTGGCGGGCGCGCTGGAGAAGCCGTTGTACTGGAACCCGGGATAGCCGGGAACCGGGTCGTAGGTGCGGGCCAGCGGCGTGAGGCTGAACTGCTGGGAGAGAATCAGGGCGAGGAGGAGGCTCATCCTGCCCTGAACAGCGCAGGAGCGGCCCGGCTCCCCTCACTGGCGCGCGTAGGCACTCCAGTCGTAGTCGAAGCGGTCCCGGTCCGGATCCCACTCGTCCCAGGTGGGAATCTGCTCGAGGCGGGCCAGGCGCTCCGGCGGCACGATGCCCGCCACCAGGAAGGCCTTCTGGCGGTGCAGGCTGTAGGGGTTGCGCAGCGGGAAGCCGAGCGTGCCGAGGATGCCGCGCGCGACGTACCACGTGGCCTGCGGATTCCATCCGTGGGCGATCTTGATGGTGATGCCGAGGCCCTGCGGGTGATCCGCGTGCACGATGCTGAGGCCCAGCAGGCCGTCGGCGCCCTCCTTGGCCAGCACCGCGCCGCCGCAGGACTTCAGGATGGTGCTGTCCAGGCGGTTGAAGCCGCCGATCAGGTCGGGCTGCTTCTGCATGGCCTCCCAGATCCAATCTTCGTTGCGCACGCGCGCCAGCTCACCAAAGAGCAAGGACAGCTCCGCCACCGTGTTGCTGACGGTGGGCAGGCCGCAGCCGTCGCGCGCCACGCGCAGCGGCGACCAGTCCTTGCCCAGGAAGCGGCGCAATTGGGAAAGATATTCCTGGAAGAAGGGGTGCTGCGGCAGCTGGTAGCCGACCGTCTCCCAGCCCTTGGCCTGACAACCGCGCACGATGGCGGCGTGCTCGCCGGAGCAGGTGTGGAACCAGCGGCGTGGCCGGCGCACCTGGCGGCCGAATTGCACCAGCGGCACGTCGAGGGGCGTTTGCATGAGCCCGTGCTCGGCCGCAGGCAGGATGGACATGGCTGCGGCCACGTGCTGCGCGTCGCCGTTGTGGCTGCTGACGGCGATGGCGCGCTGTTTGTCGTCGAGCAGCGGCGCCAGCTCGGCGGCGAAGACTTTCATCATCAGCGGCTTCATCATGCTGCGCCCGTAGCACAGCACGTTGCCGCCGAAGGAGTGGACGATCTTGCCGCCGGAGGCCCAGGCGACTGCGCCGTGGATGGTGGTCTCGCTGACGCCGGCGCGCCGGTAGTCCACGAGCGGCTCCCACTCGACGTCGCGGCCGGTCGGGATGCCCGGCTCATGCTCCCCCAGCGGGCTGCGCGGGTAGAGCGCGGCGCGGGGCGGGGTCGGGGGGTCGGTCATGTCAACGCCCTTGCTCGGCGACTTCCGTACCTTTCGCCGTGCGGCGATACTTCTGCTTGCTGCTCTGAGGCTTGTCCGGGATGGTCATTTCGATCCAACCCCGCTCCAAGGCGGGCTGCAGGTACTGCAACCGGAAGTGCTCGTCGTCCTTCAGGCCTAGAGCCTGCTGCAGTTCCTGGCGGCTCATGCTGCCCGCGAGTGCGCGGACCAGCCGGACTTCCGGGGTGACTTCCGGGGTGACTTCCGGGGTGACTTCCGGGGTGACTTCC
>CAYVPL010000278.1:0-3459 GCA_964453755.1 uncultured Planctomycetales bacterium | reverse complement strand
TTGGAGCAGGATCTGGACAGCGCCCCGGCGGCCACCTCGACTCCGGGCGAGACGGGCGTCACCAGCACGACGCCGCCGCCGGCCAATCAGTAAACCGATGGCCGCGGTCACCGCTCCTCCGGCGCCGGAGACCGCGGCGCGCACCCTCGAGACCCTGCGCGGCAGTCAGGCGCTTCTCGAGGGGCACTTCCTGCTTTCCAGCGGCCGCCACGCCGGCCGCTACGTGCAGTGCGCGATGCTGCTGCAGCATCCGCAGCGCGCTGCCAGCGTCTGCCAGGATCTGGCGGCGCAGATCCGCGCCGCGGGCGGGCGTTGGGACGCGGTGATCGGCCCCGCGATGGGCGCCGTGACCTTCGCCTACGAACTCGGCCGCGCGCTCGGCACGCGCGCGCTCTTCGCCGAGCGCGGCGCCGAAGGCGGCTTCGTGCTGCGCCGCGGCTTCAGCGTGAGTCCGCAAGAGCGCGTGCTCGTGGCCGAGGACGTCGTCACCACCGGCAAGAGCGTGCGCGAAGTGCTGGACCTGCTGCGCGCCGGCGGCGTGCGCGAACTCGGCGTCGCGTCGATCGTCAATCGCAGCGGCCGGCCCGATCCCTTCGGCGATCTGCCCTACTGGCGCTGCCTCGAACTCGAGGTGCCTTCCTGGGAGGCGGCCGATTGCCCGCTGTGCCGCGACGGCAAGTCCGGCCCGCCGGTGAAGCCCGGCAGCCGGCCCGGCCTGTCCTGACATGGCGGCCCGCCCGCGCCGCGCGCGCCCGCTCGCCAGCATGACGGGCTACGGCCGCGGCCGCGCCGCCAACCGCTTCGCCGAGGCGGAGGTCGAGCTGCGCTCCGTGAACGGCAAGTCCCTGCATCTCGCGGTGCGCCTGCCCTCCGACCGCCTCGAGTGGGAGTCGGAAGTCGAGGAGAATCTGCGCGGACTCTTCGAGCGCGGCAGCGTGCAAGGCAGCGTGCGCCTGCGCGGCAAGTTGACGGCGCCTGCCACGCTCGATCGCGCGGCCCTGCAGCGCCACGCCAAGGAGTGGAAGGCCGCCGAGCGCGAACTGGGCCTGGGCGGCGGCGGCCCGGCGCTGGGCGAGCTGATGAGCCTGCCCGGCGTGTGGCGCCAGGCTGAAGAATCCGCGGGCGCGATCGCCGGCGCGCGCAAGGCGATGCTGGCGGCGCTGGCCGCGGCCGCCGCGGAGCTGCGCGCCGCCCGCGAGCGCGAAGGCGCGCGTCTGGCGCGGGAACTTGTCAACTTGACGAACGAGTTGAGCGCCGGACTCGCGCAGGTGAAGGCGCGGCTGCCGCGCGCGCGCGCCGAGGCCGAAGCGAAGCTCAAGGAGCGCATCGGCCGCGCGCTGGCGGCCGCGAACGCCGGCCCGGTGCCGGATCTGGCGCGCGAAATCGTGCTGGCCGCGGAGAAGGCCGACGTCGAGGAAGAGTGCGCGCGCCTTGGCATCCACCTCGGGCGCCTGGGCGAATTGCTGGCCGCCGGCGGGCCCTGCGGGCGCGAACTGGAATTCCTGCTGCAGGAATGCCAGCGCGAAGTCACGACGCTCGGCAACAAGGTCGGCGACGCCGAACTGTCGGCGATTTCCGTCGCCATGAAACTCGCGGTCCAGCGCCTGCGCGAGCAGGTGGCGAACGTTGAGTAAGCCCCGCGCCCGCGGACGCTTGATCGTGGTGTCGGGGCCGACGGCCTCCGGCAAGTCCACGCTGTGGCGGCGTCTCGTGCGGCGGCCCGGCGTGGCATTTTCCGTTTCCGCCACCACGCGTCCGGCGCGCGCCGGCGAGGTGGACGGCCGCGACTATCACTTCATCTCGCCCGAGGAATTCGAGCGTCGCGCCGGCGCCGGGGAATTCCTGGAGTGGGCGCGCGTGCATGGCCGCTTCTACGGCACGCCGCGCGCCGGCGTGGAAGCCGCGCTGGCCTCGGGCCAGGACGTGGTGCTGGAGATCGACGTGCAAGGCGCCGCGCAGATCCGCCGCTCCGGCCTGCCGGCGGTCTCGATTTTCGTGCTCCCGCCCTCCTACGAAGTGCTGGAGCAGCGCCTGCGCGCGCGCGGCACCGAGGACGAGACGGAAATCCAGCGCCGGCTCGCGGTCGTGCGCGCCGAGATGGCCGAGGCGCCGCACTACGATCATCAAGTCGTGAACGACGACCTCGAGCGCATGGTGGCGCAGGTCGAGGCGATTCTGGGCTACTCCAAGGCTGAGGCGAATCCATGAGCGAAATCCTGGTCGGCGTCGGCGCCAGCGCGGCCTGCTTCAAGGCGGTGGCCGTGTGCAGCCTGCTCAGCAAGGAGGGCCACGGCGTCCAGGCGCTGCTGACGCGCAACGCGACGAAGCTCGTGCAGCCGTTGCAGTTCTCCTGCGTCACGGGGCGCCGCGCGTTGACCGACGAATGGGAGCCGCTGGATCCGGCCGGCATGGATCACATCGCGCTGGCGCGGCGCGCCGATCTGCTGCTGATCTGTCCCGCCACCGCGCACTTGATCGGCGCGCTCGCGCACGGTCTGGCCGAAGATTTGCTCGGTTCGCTGGCGCTGGCCCTCGAGGCGCGCAAGCCGCGTCTGATCGCGCCGGCCATGAATCCGGAAATGTGGGCGAATCCGCTGGTGCAGCGCAACGTCGGCCTGCTGCGCGATGCCGGCTGGCAGATTCTCGGGCCGGCCGAAGGCGTCACGGCCTGCGGCGAATCCGGCGCCGGCCGCATGCTCGAGCCGGAACCCATCGCCGCCGCAGTGCGCGCGGCTCTGCAGGGATCGCGCTGAGCCATGCGCTTCCTCGTCACCGCCGGGCCGACCCGCGAGCCCCTCGATCCGGTTCGCTATCTGACGAATCGCTCGAGCGGCCGCATGGGCTACGCGATCGCCGCGGCCTTGCGCGAGGCCGGGCACGAAGTGGCGCTGGTCAGCGGGCCGGTGAGCCTGAGCGCCCCGGCCGGCGTCGAGCGGCAGATGGTCGAAACCGCAGCCGAAATGCTGGCTGTCTGCCAGAAGTTGTGGCCCGCTTGCGACGGCCTCTTCGCCGTCGCCGCGGTGGCGGACTACCGGCCGGCGCGCACCGCCGACCGCAAGCTGAAGCGCCGCTCGGGCGAGGGGCTCATCCTGGAAATGACGCCGAACCCTGACATTCTCGCCACCCTGGCGGCCGAGAAGCATCGCCGCCTGGCGGTCGGCTTCGCGCTGGAGACCGATTCCGGCGAGTTGGAGGCGCGGCGCAAACTCGAGCAGAAGCGTCTCGATTTCATCTGCCTCAACGGCCCTGAAGCGCAGGGCGCAGAGACCTCCAGCCTGCTGCTGCTCAGCCGGGACGGCAAGCGCCAGCCGCTGGGTCCCCTGCCCAAGGCCGAATTGGCGCGCGCCTTGGTGCGCATCGTGCTGAGTTCGCGCCAGGCCTAGCGGTCGGCCGGCGCCTTTTGAAATGGGATTTATATACTTGACTCCCCGGACTGGCTAGGTAATAATCTACCTAGCC
>CAYVPL010000277.1:0-3482 GCA_964453755.1 uncultured Planctomycetales bacterium | reverse complement strand
TGCCCGGCGGGATGCCCGTGGTGCGCGGCGGGGGGGTGGCGATGCGCACGTTCAGCATCACGAGGTCGTCGCCTTCGGCCGGGTAGTTGGCCATCGAATAGGCGCGCTCGTCCGTCACTTCGCTGACGGAGTTCAACTCCCACAGCTTGTACTTGTCCCACTCGTCGCGATATTGCTCCTCGATCGCGAAGTCCGCGAACTTGACGTTGTGCGGCGGAATCTCGATCTGGATGTAGTCCCCGGACGTGAACTTCATGCGCTCGCCCGCCGGCAGCCGCACCTTGAATTCCTTGATGAAGGTGGCGACGTTGCGGTTGGACACCACGGTGCATTCCCACTTCTGCACGGAGAACAGGCTCTCCGGCACGCGGATCTTCATGTCGTGCTTGACCTTGAC
This sequence comes from uncultured Planctomycetales bacterium, assembly GCA_964453755.1. GTDB lineage: Bacteria > Planctomycetota > UBA1135 > UBA1135 > UBA1135 > JAQBVK01. Next base: position 3,085 of record CAYVPL010000277.1, on the reverse strand, counting down.
CTGGCAGGACAGACGCCAGTGCTCCTTCTCCATGCCGCGGTTGATGTGGCCGCGCTCGGTCGGCAGCAGATCGCCGCCGCCTTCGTCCACCTGCACCTTGCACTGCGCGCAGGTGCCGCCGCCGCCGCAGGCGGAGGGAATGAAGAGCTTCTGGTTGGCGAGGGTGGAAAGCAGCGAGGATCCGGCCGCGACCTCGATCGGCTTGTCTTCGTTGCCGTTGATGACGATCTTGACGTTGCCGGCGCTCACCAGCCGGGCCTTCGCGCCCAGCAGAATGAAGACCATCAGCAGCACTACGCCGGTGAAGGCGGCGACGCTCAGGAGAATGACGGTGAGTTCCATCGTGCTAGAGCTGGATGCCGGCGAAGATCATGAATCCCATGGCCATCAGGCCCGTGGTGATGAAAGTGATTCCCAGGCCGCGCAGCGCCGGAGGCACGTTCGAATACTTGAGCCGTTCGCGGATCGCCGCCAGCGCGATGATCGCCAGCGCCCAGCCGACGCCGGCGCCCAGTCCGTAGACCGTGCTTTCGGCGAGGTCGTACTCGCGCTGCACCATGAAGAGCGAGCCGCCCAGGATCGCGCAGTTCACGGCGATCAGCGGCAGGAAGACGCCGAGCGCGGTGTAGAGCTTCGGCGAGTAGCGGTCGATCGCCATCTCGACGATCTGCGTCATGGCCGCGATCGTGGCGATGTAGGCGATGAGGCCGATGAAGGTCAGGTCCACGGTCGCCAGCGATGGGCTGATCCAGGCCAGCGCGCCCGGCGCCAGCACGTGCTGCAGGATCAGGTTGTTCAGCGGAGTCGTGATGAACAGCACGAAGATCACCGCCGCGCCCAGGCCGATCGCGGTCTCCACCTTCTTCGACACGGCCAGGAACGAGCACATGCCCAGGAAGAACGCCAGGGCCATGTTCTCGATGAAGGCCGACTTCAGGAAGATGTTGAAGAGGTGCACGGCCTACTCCTTCTCCACCATGGATTTCGAGATGCTGCGCTGCACCCAGATGAAGATGCCGATCAGAAAGAAGGCGCCCGGCGACAGGATCATCAGGCCGTTCGGCACGTACCAGCCGCCGTTGGTCGATGTCTGCATGATCTCCAGGCCGAGCAGTTTTCCCGACCCGAAAAATTCGCGGACCATCGCCACGGAGATCAGAATCAGGCTGTAGCCGGCGCCGTTGGCGAAGCCGTCCAGCGCGCTCTTGAGCGGCGGGTTGGCCATGGCGAAGGCCTCGGCGCGGCCCATCACGATGCAGTTCGTGATGATGAGGCCGACGAAGACGGAAAGCTGCTTCGACACGTCGAACAGGTAGGCCTGCAGGACCTGGTCGGCGGCGATGACCAGCGATGCGATGATCGCCAACTGGGTGATGACGCGGATGCTTCCCGGGATGCGGTTGCGCACCAGCGAGATGGCGAAGTTGCTGAGCGTCGTGACTGCGGTCAGGGCCAGGCTCATGACCAGCGCAGTCTTCAGCTGGGTGGTCACGGCCAGCGCCGAGCAGATGCCGAGCACCTGATAGGTGATCGGGTTCTTCAGCAGCAGCGGTCCGACCAGGATCTCCTTGGTTTCCTTGTTCACCGGTTCGTCTCCTTGAGCCGCAACTCCATCCACGGGCCGTAGCCTTCCGCGCCCAGCCAGGTGCGCACGGTGTGCGACACGCCGCGGCTCGTCAGCGTCGAGCCGGAAATGCCGTCCACCTGACGGGTGGCGTCCCGCACGGCGCCGTTCTTGACGACCTCGATGACGATCGAACCGTCGCTGTCGCGGAGCCTCTTGCCGGGCCACTGCGCCTTCCACAGAGGATTGTCAATCTCTCCGCCCAGTCCCGGCGTCTCGCCGTGCTGATAGAAGGTGATGCCGCGAATCTCGGAGAAGTCGGGGGCCACCGAGAGGAAGCCGTACATGGTGGACCACAGGCCGTTGCCCCAGATGGGCAGCACCCAAGCCTCCTTGCCTGGCGCCGTGACCTCGTAGACCAGCAGCTGGTTCGGGGTGCGGCGGATCTGCGCGCCGCGCGCCGACTCGCTGGTGGTGGCCACGCTGGCCGCCGGGTCCTTGGCGGCGTCGATCATCTGCTTGGCGGGGGCGAAGGCGTCCAGCTTGGTCATCGCGCCGGTGGCGCGGTCCACTTGCCAAGTGGTCACGTTGCCGAACAACTGGGCAGCTTCTTCCGGCGTCGGGTGGCTGGAGCCCTGATGCAGCCCGGACACGCGCAGGATGTTCTCCTGCTGGTCCAGCAGGCGGTTGGCGTCCTGCTTCGGCTTCAGCGCGACGGCCAGCGAGCTGACCGCGAACGAGCAGACCAGGCAGATCACCAGCGCGAAGCCGATGATGTATTTGTTACTGAAGTTCAAGGCGCTTGGCCCTCCGCTTGACGTTGGCGCGCGTGACGAAGTGGTCGATCGTCGGCGCGAAGACGTTCATGAAGATGATGGCCATCATCACGCCCTCCGGGTAGGCCGGGTTCAGCACCCGCACCACCACGGTCAGCGCGCCGATGAGGAAGCCGTAGATCCAGCGGCCGGCGTCGGTCTGCGCGGCGGACACCGGGTCCGTCGCCATGAAGACGGCGCCGAAGGCGAAGCCGCCGATCACCAGGTGCCAGTGCCAGGGCACCTCCATGTAGGCGTTCACCGCGGTGGCGTTCATCAGGAACGCCGTCGCCACCAGGCCGATGACGCAGCCCGCCATCACGCGCCACGAACCGATGCCGGATGCGATCAGCACCACCGCGCCGATCAGGCAGCACAGCGCGCTGGTCTCGCCCAGGGAGCCGGGCACGAGCCCGACGAAACTGTCCCACCAGGTGCCGTAGGTCGCGGCGTGGTCGGCCGCGGGCAGCAGGCCCTCCTTCCAGAACCCCAGCGTGGTCGCGCCGGAGAATCCGTCCACCGTCTGCGCCGGATCGTCCGGCATGATGCGCCACACGCTGCCGGACATCTGCGCCGGATACGCGAAGAACAGGAAGATGCGCCCGACCAGCGCGGGGTTCAGCACGTTCATGCCGGTGCCGCCGAACACTTCCTTGCCGATCAGCGCGCCGAAGGCGATGCCGAGCGCCGCCTGCCACAGCGGAAT
>CAYVPL010000276.1:0-3490 GCA_964453755.1 uncultured Planctomycetales bacterium | reverse complement strand
AGTGGCCAAGCCGCGCGCATCAACGCCGCTGCAGCGCGCGCAGAATCGGCAGGCGCGCGGCGCGCCACGCGGGCAGGAGCGAGAAGAGCAGCGCGGCGATCAGGGTGGCGCTCACCAGCAGCAGCGTGGGGCCGAATTCCACCTGCGCGGGGATCTCCTTCAGTTTGTAGATCTCGGGCAGGAAGATCCGGTCGCCGCCGCCGAGGAAGAGTTCCACCACGCTGAGATTCTCGACCAGGAGCGCGCCGAGCGCCAGTCCCGCCGCGCAGCCGCAGAGGGTGATCAAGAGCGCCAGCCCCGTGAAGAAGCCGACGATGCGGCCCGGTCCGGCGCCGAGCGCGCCCAGGATGCCGATTTCGCGCCGTTTCTCCGCCACCGTGAGGAAGAGGGTGGCCACCAATTGATAGGCGGCGACCAGCACGATCATGAAGAACACCGTGCCGAGCATGCCCTTCTGATCCTCGGCGGCGCGCAGCAATTGCCCGCCCTGATCGCGCCAGGTCTTGACGTTCGGCAGATCCGCTTCGGGAATGCCGGCGGCGAGGAATGCGGCTTCGATGGCGGCGGCCAGCTCCTCCGCTTTGACACCGGGCTGCGCGTGCACCGCGATTTCGCTGAAGTCGGGATCGGTGCCGGCCAGCGCCGCGACGTCGGCGCGGTGCACGACGGCACGCTCGAGATCCAGGTCGAAGCGCTCCGTTTCGAAATGCTTCACCAGCACGAAACTGCGCCGGCCCAACTGCGCCGCCTCGCCGCCGAAGCGGAAGGTGGTGACCTCCAGAGTGTCGCCGATCGCGAGGCCGAAGCGCTCGGCCAGCACCTGGCTCATGAGCAGGGGAGCGGGCGCGTCGGCGCCGGCGGACGGATCGTGCGGCGGCAGATCGCGCGCGGCTGCGCCCTCGACGCCGACCAGCAGCAGGCCGCTTTGATCGGCGGCGCGGGGATCGTCCACGGCGCGCGAGCCGCGCCGGCCGACCAGGCCGAACCAGTTGAGCCGCACGGAGTAGGACTGCACGCCGGGCACTGTTTGCAGCACGCGGGTGAATTCTTCTTCGCTCGTCGCGGTGTGACGCAAGATGTCACAGGTGACGTCGCCGGAGGCTTCTTTGATGCTCGACTCCAGTTTGGCCACGAAGCCTTGGAATACCGCCAGCACGGTGTAGAGCACCGCGATGCCCAGCGCGATGCCGCCCGCGGCGCACCACAGAATCAGGCGCCGGCGCAGCCATTCCCAGCCGAGCCGCAGCAGACTCACGCCGTCACCACCCGGCCTTCGCGCAGGCGCACGGTGCGCTGGCAGGCGGCCGCCACCTCCGGATCGTGCGTGGCCAGCAGCACGGCGGCGCCGCGCTCGCGGGCCAGGCGCAGCAGCAGCTCGAGCACTTCCTGGCCGGTGCGGCGGTCGAGGTTGCCGGTGGGCTCGTCGGCAAGCAGCAACTGCGGCTGGCCCACGAGCGCGCGCGCGATCGCCACGCGCTGCTGCTCGCCGCCTGACAATTGCGTGGGCCGATGGCGCGCGCGTTCAGCAAGTCCGACCGCGTCGAGCGCGGCGCGCGCGGCTTCGCGTTCCTGGCTGCGCCGCGACCACCAGGCCGCCCCGGTGGCGATGCGCCGCGGCAGCAGCACGTTTTCGAAGGCGCTGATTTCGTGCAGCAGCTGGAACTGCTGGAACACGAAGCCCAGGCGCGCGGCGCGGATCTTGGCGGCGCGGCGGGCGCCCAGATTCTGCACCGCCTCGCCGGCCAGCAGGATTTCGCCCGCGTCCGGGCGGTCCATCAGGCCGAGCAGATGCAGCAGCGTGCTCTTGCCGCTGCCGCTCGAGCCCATCAGCGCGCAGGTTTCGCCCGCGTTCAAGGACAGCGCGGCGCCTTTCAGCACCTGCAGTGTGCTGGCGCCGACGCGGTAGGACTTGTCGAGCCCTTGCGCGGCGATCACCGGCGCGGCCGAAAGGACGTCACTCATAACGCAGGGCCTCCACGGGATCGAGCAAGGCGGCGCGCAGCGTCGGCGCCGCGGCGAAGAGCAAGCCGACCGCGAAGGCGCCGAGCGACAGCGCGCCGGCGGCGCTCGCGTCCCACACCGCGGGCAGTCCGTCCACGACGTAGAGATCGGGCGAGAAAATTTCGATGCCGAGGCGCGTACGCAGGAAATCCGCCACGGCGTCCTTGTGCCGCACCAGCAGCCAGGCGCCGCCCAGGCCGAGCCCGGTGCCGACGGCCGCCGCCAGCGTGCCGATGCCGAGCACCAGGCTGCCGCGCTGGAGCGGCGTGCAGCCCAGCGCCGCCAGCACGCCGAGGTCGCGCACTTTTTCGCGCACGAGGGCCGACAGCACCGCGAACAATCCGAAGGACGCGACGATCACGATGAAAAAGAGCACCAGTTTGATCATCTGACGTTCGTTCTCGATCGCGGAGAGGAAACTGACGTTGCGTTCCTGCCAGGTCACGAGTTCGCCGCCCTGCGGCCCGCCGGGCGCGGGCAGTCCGGCCTGCGCCAGCGCGGCAAGGATCGGCGCCTTCGCCGCCTCGGGGTCCACGCCCGGCCGCAGGCGAATCAGGATTTCGGTGAAATCCGGCGCCTTGCTGCCGAGCAGGTTGGCGCGCAGACCCTCGTCGCCGGTGCGCTGCATGTAGACGCGGTCGAGCGCCACGCGGTAATCCGCCGCCTGGTAGCTGCCGGTGATCGTGAACTTGCCGTTGACCGGCCGCAATTCCTCGCCGGCCGGCGGCAGACGCCAGGGCAGTGCGCCCAACTCGATGCGGATGCCGCGCAGCGCTTCGCCGCGGCGGCGCGGAATGCCGGCGGCCAGCGCGTCGCTGATCAGCACGCCGGGGCGTGGGAAGGTTTCCTCGGGCTGCGCGAAAGGCTGCGCCGGGTCCGGCACCGGCGCGACCACCGCGTCGGCGAGCGCCGCGCCGAAATCGGTGACGAGTCGCTCGGCTTCGGGATCGATGCCCACCACCTGCAGTTGCGCGAAGTCGGCGTTCTGGGTGCGCGAGAGATTGGCGCTGGATCCCGGCACCGACAGCAGCGCGTAGGCCACGAGATGCGGCGAGGCGGCTGCGACGTCCGCGACGGTGGCGAGGGCCGCGCCGTAGGCTTCGTAGCGCGCCGGAATCTCGGTGGCGGCTGGAATCAGATGCAGATCGGCCGAGAGCGCGCGCACGCCGTCGCGGTTCATCTCGATCAGTCCGTTCATCACCGCCAGCACCACCAGCAGCGCCAGCAGGCCGATGGCCACGCCGAGCACCGCCAGCAATTGAACCGGTCGGCGGAACAGCCAGGAGAGGGCGAGCCGCGCCACGCGCGGACTCTACGCTTCCGGCCGCAAGTGCGGAAACAGCAGGACCTCGCGGATCGTGTCGCGGCCGAGGAGCACCATGGCCAGCCGATCCACGCCGATGCCGCAGCCGCCGGCGGGGGGCAGGCCGTAGGAGAGCGCGCGCACGTAGTCCTCGTCCACCTGATTCGGCGTCTCCGGGTCAATTGC
>CAYVPL010000275.1:0-3558 GCA_964453755.1 uncultured Planctomycetales bacterium | reverse complement strand
ACACGTCGGCCGGGCACGCGCCGCCCTCCCACGGGAACCAATCCAAGTCCGCCGCCCGCGCCGCCTCCTCGAGCAGTTCGCTGACTCGCACGAAGGACGAGCGCGGCCCGCGGCGCACGCGCACGTCGAGCGCCACGCGCATCGTCAGCGCGGCTCGTCCCCGCGGCGCGCCGCGTCCTGCTCGGCCTTCTGGCGGCCCGACTCCAGCATGCGCTGCGTTTGGCCTTCCTGGTATTCCTGGAAGCCGCGCGCGCCTTCGAGCGCGCGCGGCATGCTGAACCAGACCATCGTCATCACCAGCGCCACGTAGGCGCCGATGAGCAGTCCGATTTTCCAGCGGCGGTCGAGCAGCTTCATGCGGTCGGCGGCGCGGCCTCGGCGCCGTCCTCGCGGGGAATGGCGGCCACGCTGGCCAGCGCGTCGCCGTCCTTCAGGCTGACGAGGCGCACGCCCTGCGTCGGACGGCCCTGGATCGAGATTTCATCCACGCGCGTGCGCACCATCATGCCCTGCACGGTGGACAGCAGCACCTCGTCGGCGCGGCTGGCGTTGACGACGTTGACGACTTCGCCGTTGCGTTCGTTGGCCTTGATGCCGATCACGCCCTGCGAGCCGCGATTGGTCAGGCGGAACTCGCTGACCGGGCTGCGCTTGCCGTAGCCGTTGGCGCAGGCGATCAGCAGCAGCTCGTCCTCCTTGGCGGTGATGACGTCCACGACGCGGTCGCCGTCGCGCAGTTGCGCGCCTTTCACGCCGGCGGCGTCGCGGCCCATGGCGCGCGCATCCGACTCGGCGAAGCGCACGATCTGGCCTTGAGCGGTCGCGAGCAGCACTTCCTCTCCGGCCGAAACCACCACGGTGCCGACCAGCCGATCGCCATCCTCGAGGCGCGTGGCGATGATGCCCGCCGCGCGCGGCCGCGAGTAGGCGGCGAACTCGGTCTTCTTGATCTTGCCGGCCGCGGTCGCGAAGAGCAGGAAGTCGCCCTCGTCGAATTTGCGCGTGGCGAGGATGCTGCGGATCTCCTCTTCCGGCTGGATGCCTTCGACCAGGTTGCGGATCGAGCGGCCCTTGGCCGTGCGGTCCATGTCGGGCAGGCGCCAGACCTTCAGCCAGTAGAGGCGGCCGCGGTCGGTCACGACCAGCAGGAAGTCGTGGGTCGAGCAGACGAAGAGGTGCGAGAGCAGGTCGCCTTCGCGCGCCTTGTTGCCGGTGATGCCGCGGCCGCCGCGGCCCTGCGCGCGGAACGTGCTGGACGGCGTGCGCTTGACGAAACCATCGCGCGAGATCGTGACCACCACCGACTCCTCGGCGATCAGGTCCTCGGTCATCAGCTCGTCGGCGTCGCCGCCGATCTCGGTGCGGCGCGGCTCGCCGTATTTGGCCTCCATGTCGGCCAGATCCTCGCGGATCAGGTTGTAGACCAGCAGATCTTCGGCCAGCAGGCGGCGGTACCAGGCGATGTCCTGCTCGAGCTGGTCGATCTCCTGCTGCAGCTTGTGCACCTCGAGGCCGGTGAGGCGGCCGAGGCGCATGTCCACGATGGCCTGCGACTGCAGCGCCGAGAGGCCGAAGCGCTCCTCCAGCCGCAGGCGCGCCTGCGCCGTGTCGTTGCTGGACTTGATGATGGCGATGACTTCGTCGATCGCCTGGATGGCGATCATCAGGCCCTGCAGGATGTGCAGGCGCGCCTCCGCCTTCTCCAGCATCCAGCGCGTGCGGCGCCGGATCACTTCGAAGCGGTGGTCGCGGTAGGCCTCGAGCAGCTGCTTGAGATTGAGCGTGCGCGGCTGGCCGTCGATCAGGGCGGTGTTGCGGATCGCGTACGTGCTCTGCAGCGGCGTGTGCTTCCACAGCAGGTTCTCGACCACGACCGGATCGGCGTCGTTCTTCAGTTCGATCACGAGGCGCATGCCGTCGCGGTCGGACTCGTCGCGCAGGTCGTAGATGCCTTCGATGCGCTCGCCCTTCACTTCCTCGGCGATCTTCTCGATGATCGCCGACTTCTCCTTCTCGTAGGGAATCTCGGTGACGACCAGGCGGTCCCGTTCGCGGCCGTCGCCGGCCTCGTGGTGCATGCGCGCGCGCAGCGTGATCTTGCCGCGGCCGGTGCCGAAGGCCGCGCCGATGCCGGCGCGGCCGCAGATGATGCCGCCGGTCGGGAAATCGGGGCCGTGCATCACCGTGCACAGTTCGGCAATCGAGCAGTCGGGCTTGTCGAGCAGGATGCGCAGCGCCGCGATCACTTCCAGCAGGTTGTGCGGCGGCAGCGCCGTGCTCATGCCGACCGCGATGCCTTCCGAGCCGTTGACCAGCAGGTTCGGGAAGCGTCCCGGCAGCACCAGCGGCTCGAGGCGCGTCTCGTCGTAGTTCGCGCGCTGGTCGACGGTGTCCTTGTCGAGATCGAGGAGCATCTCCTCGGCCGGGCCCGCCATGCGCGCCTCGGTGTATCGCATGGCCGCCGGCGGATCGCCGTCGATCGAACCGAAGTTGCCTTGGCCGTCGACCAGCGGATAGCGCAGGCGGAAGGGCTGGGCCATGCGCACGAGCGTCGGATAAATCACCGACTCGCCGTGCGGGTGATAATTGCCTGAAGTGTCGCCGGCGATCTTCGCGCACTTGCGATACTTCGCGGTGGCGCGCAGGTTCAGATCGTTCATCGCCACCAGGATGCGGCGCTGCGAAGGCTTCAGTCCGTCGCGCACGTCGGGCAGCGCGCGGTCGTGAATCACCGACAGCGCGTAGGTGAGATACGACTCGCGCATCTCGCGCTCAATCAGCAAATCGTCGAAGCGCGTCGGCTCGGCCGGCGGCGGTACGGGGCTCTTCGTCTCGGTCATGGAGTGCTGCGGTCGGGCCGGGGAGGGGGAGGCGGTGGGAGGCCCGAAATCGGAAGCCCTATTTCACCGTGGCGGGGCCTGCAGGGCCAGCAGAAAAGGCCCCAAGACGGCGACCTAAGTCCTTGATTTGAAAGGCTTTACGATCGCGGATCGGGGCCGAGCCTCCGCTCAGGCGAACCGGATGTCGAGGGTCCTCAGCCAGCTGTGCAAACCCGCGTCCTGGACCGGCAAAACGAGGGCGTTGCGGTCGGATTCGTTGTGGTGGCTGTGCCACCATCCGGACGGCGTGGTGAAGGCCGCGCCCGGCTGCCAGTCCATGCGGCGGCCGCCGACGATGCGTCCGGCCGCGTCCAAACTCTCGCCGATCAGCGTGTAGACGCCGGGCGCGGCGGCGATGCAGAGGTCGAGCGCCACCGAGTTGTGCCGATGCGGCTTCTGCACCACGCCCGCGGGCAACTCGTTGAAGAGCGACCACAGCGAGTGCGTGAGAGTCATCGTGAGCGGCGCGGCGGCGATCGCGAGCAGCACGCCGTTGCGATTGCGCTGCCTGGCGCCGGGCTCGGCGTTGACGCGCCGCAGCGCCTCCTGCATGGCGGCGGCCGCGTGCAGCGTCGGGCGGAAGCGCTCCTCGGCCGGCTCAGCGCCGAGGAAGCGCAGCAGCGGCTCGTCGCTGACGGCGTAGAGCGCGGCGTCTTCGATGGCCTCGTGCGCGAGTTCG
>CAYVPL010000274.1:0-3559 GCA_964453755.1 uncultured Planctomycetales bacterium | reverse complement strand
CGCAGCGGCTGGCGCAGGGCCTTGCCATCCGGCTGTATGGCGGCCTGCCGGCGCTGCATCTCACCGGCTCCGGCCCCGATTTCAGTTATCACGCCGATCCGGTTTGGTACCGCCGGATTCAGTATCTGCGCGACCTCGAGCGCGGTTATCCCGCGGAAGAAGACCAATTCAGTCCTGGCCTGATCCAGTTCCGGCTGCCGCAGGAGGGCTCCGTGGTGGTCGCCGCCTCGCTCGACGAACCCATCGCCGATCCGGCGCGCCTGTGGGAGGAGGAAAGCGCGCGCGCGCGCGCCCGTCAGCCCGCCGCGCCGCAGGGCCTGTGCGAGACTCTCGCCGCCACCGCGGACGATTTCCTCTACCGCGCTCCCGGCGGCCGCCTGGGGGTGATTGCGGGCTTTCCGTGGTTCGGCGAGTGGGGCAGGGACACCCTGATCGCGCTGCCGGGCCTGACGCTCTCCCGCGGCATGGTGAAGGAATGCGGCGAGGCGCTCGCCGGCCTGATTCCTTTTCTCCGCGACGGCCTGCTGCCCAACGTCTTCGGCGCGACGCCGCAGGAAAGCGCGTGGAATTCCGCGGATGCCGCGCTGTGGTTCGCCCGCGCGGTGCGCCTGTGGGAACTCGACGCCGGCGCCGGCGGCCGCGCGCGCCTGCTGGACGAGTTCGCCCCCGCTCTGGCGCGGATCGCCGAAGGCGCGGAGCGCGGCGGGCGGCTGGGCATGCGCGTGGACGAAGAGGGTCTGCTGCACGCGGGCAGTCCCGAGTTGAACGCCACGTGGATGGACGCGCAGTGGGAAGGCGTGCCCGTCACGCCGCGCCACGGCGCGGCGGTCGAGATGAACGCGCTGTGGTACTTCCTCCTCACCTACCTCGAGCGCCTGGCCCTGGAGCGCGGCGATCGCGCCGCCGCCCGGCACTGGATGGAGCGGCGCCGCCGCACGCGCGCCGGTTTCCTCAACCGCCTGTGGCTGCAGGACGAGCGGCGCCTCGCCGATCTCTGGCGCGACGGCGCGGCGGACCGCTCCGTGCGGCCCAACATGGTGATCGCCGCCGCCCTCGAGTTCAGCCCGCTCTCGCGCGGCAAGCGCACCGACGTCGTCCGCCACGCGGGCAAGTTCCTCCTCACTCCGGCGGGCCTGCGCACGCTGGCGCCGGACGATCCGGCCTTCGAGCCGCGCTACGCCGGTTCGCCCCGCGAACGCGACCACGCCTACCACCAAGGCACGGTGTGGCCGTGGCTGCTCGGCTTCTACGTCGAGGCGCACCTGCGGGCATTCGGCGCCGCGCCGGCCAATCTCGAGCGCTTGCGCGCCCTGCTCGACGGCTTCGCGCCTCATCTCGAGTGCTGCGGCCTCGGCCACGTCTCGGAAGTGGCCGACGGCGATCCGCCGCATCGTCCGGGCGGCACCATCGCGCAGGCTTGGAACTCCGGCGAGCTGCTGCGCGCCTGCCGCATGCTCGCCGAGGCCCGCTCGTGAGAGTGCTCATGCTGGGTTGGGAATTCCCGCCGCACATTTCCGGCGGCCTGGGCACGGCCTGCGAAGGTCTCACGCGCGGCCTGGCCAGCCAGGGCGTGGAAGTGCTCTTCGTCGTGCCCAAGCGCTGGGGCGACGAGAAGGCCGGGCACATGCGTCTGCTCGGCTGCGAGGAAGTCGAAACGCCGCTCGGCGCGAGCGCCGCCGGCGCCAACTCCGCGGCGGCCGCCCCCCCCGCGGCGGGCGCCAGCGCGCCGGAGGCCGCGGCGCCGGTGTCCTTGATCGCCAGCGCCGCCGAAGTCGCGCCGGCGGCGGAAACGGCGGCGTCCGCCGCGGGCGCAAGCACGCTCACCAGCGTGCTCGAGGTGGACAGCCCGCTCACGCCCTATCTCGACGAACAGGAGTACGAGCGCCTGATCGCCTCCCTCGGCCCCGAACGGAGCGGCGCGATCCTGCGCGCCTCCCCGCGCGTGGTCGAGGCCGCCGTCCGCATGGCGGCCGAGTTTCCCGCCCTGCCGGAGTTGCGCGAGGAAGCGGCGCGGGCGGCGCGCGGCGCGCGGCTGCGGTTCAGCGGCCACTACGGCTCCGATCTGCTGGCCGAAGTCGCGCGGTACGCGCTGGCCGTCGGCGAGATCGCGCGCCGCGAGCAGTTCGATCTCATCCACGCCCACGACTGGATGACCTACCCGGCTGGCTTGCTGGCCTCGCGCTTGACCGGCAAGCCGCTGGTGGTGCACATGCACGCCACCGAATACGACCGCAGCGGCGATCATCCCAATCCGCGCGTCGCCGCCATCGAGCGCGCCGGCCTGCAGGCCGCGCGCCTGGTCGTGCCCGTCAGCCACTACACGGCCGGAATCCTGAAGCGCCGCTACGGCGTGGATCCCGCCAAGATCCGCGTCGTGCACAACGCCGTGACGCACCGCGAGCAGCAGCAGGCCTGGCACGTCGAGCGCGCGATTCCCGAGCCGGTCGTGCTCTTCCTCGGCCGCGTGACGTTCCAGAAAGGCCCCGACTACTTCCTGGAGGCCGCGGCGCGCGTCGTGGCGGCCGAGCCCTTCGTCAAATTCGTGGTGGCCGGCAGCGGCGACATGCTGCCCGCCATGATCGAGCGCACCGCCGAACTCGGCCTCGCGCGCCACGTCCACTTCACCGGCTTCCTGCGCGGCAAGGACGTCGAGCGCATCTTCGCGCTCGCCGACCTCTACGTGATGCCTTCCGTGTCCGAGCCCTTCGGCATCACTCCCCTCGAAGCGCTGGCCCTCGACACCCCCGCCATCGTCTCGCGCCAGAGCGGCGTCTCCGAGGTGCTGGCGCATGCGCTCAAAGTGGATTTCTGGAACGTCGAGGACCTGGCCGACAAGATCCTCGCCGTGCTGCGCCACCCGGCGCTGCGCGAGGCGCTGGTGGCCAACGGCCGCGCCGAAGTCGCCAGCATGCACTGGGACGTCAGCGGCGCCCACATGCTCGAGGTCTACCGCGAGGCTGCCGCATGAAAGACGTCGTCTTCTACTTCCAGGTGCACCAACCGTGGCGGCTGCGCCGCTACAGCTTCTTTGACATCGGGCGCTCCGCGCACTACTTCGACGACGCCGAGAACGCGCGCATCCTGGCGCGCGTCGCCGCCAAGTGCTACCTGCCGATGAACCGGCTGATCCTGCGCCTGGTCGAACGGCACGGCGGCGCCTTCCGCTGCGCCTACTCGGTGAGCGGCACGGCGCTCTCGCAGATGGAGACCTGGGCGCCGGAGGCGCTCGAATCGTTCCGGCGACTCGCCGCCACCGGCTGCGTGGAGTTCCTGTGCGAGACCTCGCACCACTCGCTGTCGTTCTTGGGCGACGAGAACGAGTTCCGCGCGCAGGTGCGGGCGCAAGCCGCGCTGGTCGAGCGCCTGTTCGGCCGCAAGCCCACCGCCTTCCGCAACACCGAGCTGGTGGTGAGCAACCGCGTCGCGCGCCTGGCGGAGGAAGAGGGCTTCGCCGCCATTCTCGGCGAAGGCGCCGACCATCTGATGGGCTGGCGCAGCCCCCATCACGTCTACCGGCCCGAGGGCTGCGAGCGCATCAAGATCCTGCTGCGCTCCTACA
>CAYVPL010000273.1:0-3565 GCA_964453755.1 uncultured Planctomycetales bacterium | reverse complement strand
ACTGGCCCAAGGGCATCCAGGCCAAGGGCGAGATCCGCAGCCAGTTCCACCACGTAGTGGACGTGGCGCCGACCGCGCTCGAAGCCGCGAAACTGCCGCAGCCCCGCATGGTGAACGGCGTGGCGCAACGCCCGATGGACGGCGTTTCCATGCTCTACTCGGCCGACGCCGCGCAGGCCAAGGATCAGCGCCGCACGCAGTACTTCGAGATGTTCGGCAACCGCGGCATCTATCACGAGGGCTGGGTGGCCTGCACCCGCCACTCGATTCCCTGGCTCATGACGAAACTGCCGCCCGTGAAGGACGACGTGTGGGAGCTCTACCACGTGGACCAGGATTTCAGCCAAGCCAACAACCTGGCAGCGGCGAATCCCGCCAAGCTCAAGGAGTTGCAGGAGCTCTTCCTGGAGGAGGCCGCCCGCAACCACGTGCTGCCGATCGACGACCGGCGGTCGGAGCGATTCAACCCTGCCATTGCCGACCGGCCCGACGTGATGGGCGGGCGCAAGACTCTGACCGTCTATTCCGGCATGACGGGCATGCTCGAGAACGCCTTCATCAACGTGAAGGGCGTGCATCACACCATCACGGCCGAAGTCGAACTCACGAACGGCACGACCGGCGGCGTGATCCTGGCGCAGGCCGGCTACTTCGGCGGCTGGGTGCTGTACATGAAGGACGGCAAGGCGCATCACGAATACAACTTCTTCGGCCTCGAGCACACCAACGTGGCCGGCCCCGAAGCGCTCGGCCCCGGCAAACACGTGATCGCCTACGAGTTCATTCCGGATTCCGCGCAACCCGGTACCGGGGGGAAATCCATTCTCAGCGTGGATGGCAAGGTGGTGGCCGAGGGCCACATCCCGAAGACCCAGCCCTACGCCTTCTCCGCCGACGAGGGCGCCGACGTAGGCGTCGACGGCGAAACCAACGTCTCGAACGACTACCAACAGGGCGCCAACGCCTTCACCGGGAAGATCGTCAAGGTCACGGTGCAGCAGAAGTAGGCGCGCCCGGCGAAATCGGTGCTATGCTTGCCTTCATGACGACCGCGCGTCGCTGGTGGTGGAATGCGGGGCCCAGGCTGCGCCTGGGTGCCGGCGCCCGCCCTTAGGCGCGCCTCACCCATCCGCCCAGCAGGCCCCGGAGCGCAAGCCCCGGGGCCTGATTGCGTTTCAGGCCTCCTTTTGCCGATGAAGACTCTCCCCGTGCCCCGAACTCCCTTCCTCGCCGCTTCCTCCGCGGAGCAGGCCGATCGCCACCGGCTCGCCTGGGCGGAGCTGCCGGCGGATCTGCACACTCCGGTGCGGGTGTTCCTGGCGCTGCGCGCCGCAGGCCGCGCGCCCTGCTTGCTGGAGTCCGCCGAAGGCCCGGAGCGACTCGCGCGCTACTCCTTTCTCGCTTGCGATCCCTCCGCGAGCCTGCGCGGCAACTCCGGAGCGGTGCGGTGGAGCGCGGCCGGCGCCGAGCGTCTGCAGGAACTGCCGGTGCATGAAGCGCTGCGGGCTGCGGCGGCAGCCGACCGTTTGCCGGAATCGCCGCGCGGCCTGCCGCCCTTCCACGGCGGATGGGTCGGCTGCTTCGCCTACGAGTGGAGCGGCACGCTCGAGCCGCGCGTGCGCGCAGCGCGCGAGCGCGCCGGCGTCGCCACCGAGGAACCCGAAGCCGACTTCCAATTCTTTCCGACGGTGGTGGCCTTCGATCACGCGGCGCAAAAGATCGTGCTGGTGCGACGCTGCGCCGACGGCGCGGCGGGGCACGCGGCCGCGCTGGCGCACCTCGAAGCCCTCGCCGCCGAACTCGCCGCGCCGCCGCCGCCGAGCGGCGCCTTCCGCCGCCTCGACGCCGAGCCGCAGGCTTCGCTGAGCCGCGCGGATTTCGAAGCGGGCGTCGCGCGCTTGAAGCAGGACATCGGCCAAGGCGAAGTCTTCCAGGCCGTGCTCTCGCGGCGTCTGACCTGGCGCTACGAAGGCGATCTCTTCAGCCTCTACCGCGTGCTGCGCCTCGTCAATCCGGCGCCGCACATGTTCTACTACGAGTCCCAGGGGCGGACCCTGGTCGGCTCCTCGCCCGAGCGTTTGGTGAGCGTGCGCGGCCGCCGCGTGCAGAACCGGCCCATCGCCGGCACGCGGCCGCGCTCCGAC
This sequence comes from uncultured Planctomycetales bacterium, assembly GCA_964453755.1. Classification (GTDB taxonomy): domain Bacteria; phylum Planctomycetota; class UBA1135; order UBA1135; family UBA1135; genus JAQBVK01. The sequence continues at coordinate 1,421 of CAYVPL010000273.1, read as the reverse complement.
GAAGAGGCGGAAGACCAGCGCCTCGCCGCCGAACTTCTCGCCGACCGCAAGGAACGCGCCGAGCACGACATGCTGGTGGATCTGGCGCGCAACGACCTCGGTCGCATCGCCCGCACCGGCACGGTGCGCGTCATGGAGCACGCGGTGCTGGAGAAGTTCGCGCGCGTGCAGCATCTGGTGTCGCGCGTCGAGTGCGAGCTGGCCGCGCCCTACGACGCTCTCGACGCGCTCGCGGCCTCCTTCCCCGCCGGCACCGTCAGCGGCGCGCCGAAGGTGCGGGCGATGGAGATCCTGGCGGGCCTCGAGCCGGCGGCGCGCGGCGCCTACGCCGGCGCCTTCGGCTATCTGGACGGCGCCGGCAACCTGGACACGGCGATCATCCTGCGCACCTTCGTGGCGCGCGGCGGCCGCGTCAGCATTCAGGCCGGCGCCGGCATCGTGCACGATTCGGTGCCGTCCCGCGAGTTCGAGGAAACTCTTCACAAATCCAGCGCGCTGGCCGAGGCCTTGCGCCTGGCCGAGGAGGCCGTTCGATGATTCTCCTGATTGACAATTACGATTCCTTCACCTGGAACCTGTGGCAGGTGCTCGCGGCGCTCGGCTGCGAGGTGCAGGTGCAGCGCAACGACGCCATCACGGCCGACCAGGCCTTGGCGCTGGCTCCGGAAGCCGTCGTCTTCAGCCCGGGCCCGGGCCGGCCGAGCGCGGCCGGGATCATGCCCGAGCTCTTCCGGAGGTTGCCGGAGCGCACGCCGGTGCTCGGCGTCTGCCTCGGGCACCAATGCCTGATCGAGCATTGCGGCGGCCGTCTCGAAGTGGATCCGGTGCCGGTGCACGGCAAGGCCTCGCTGGTGCATCACGAGAAGGAGCCGCTCTTCGCCGGCCTGCCCAATCCGTTCCCCGCGGGCCGCTATCACTCGCTCCGCGCCGAGCGCGCCGCAGTGCCCGCATCGCTGCAGGTCACTGCGTGGACCGAGGAAGGCCACGTGATGGCGGTGCGCCATCGCGAGTTGCCGCGCTACGGCGTGCAGTTCCATCCCGAGTCCATACTCACCCCGCAGGGCCCGAAGTTGCTCGCCAACTTCCTGGAACTGTCCGGCCTGCTGGCGCGGAGCCGCTGAAGCATGCAAGCAGCGGCCGCCGCCGAACTCGCGCGCCAGCGCCCGCTCACGCGCGGCGAAGCTCGCGCGCTGTTCGCCGCCGTGCTGCGTTCGCCGCCGCCGGCCGAGGAGCTCAGCGCGCTCCTGCTGGCGCTGGCCGAGCGCGGCGAGACGGCGGACGAGATCGCCGGCGCCGCCGAGGCGATGCGCGGCGCGATGCTGCCCTTCGAGCACCACGCGCCCGAGGCGGTGGACACCTGCGGCACCGGCGGAGATTCCCTCGGCACCTTCAATCTCTCCACCAGCGCCGCCCTCGTGGCC
>CAYVPL010000272.1:0-3577 GCA_964453755.1 uncultured Planctomycetales bacterium | reverse complement strand
GCGGTGGCGTCGCGATGCTCGATGCCGAGGTCGTAGTACTCGAGTTTGAGGTCGAGATAGGGAAGGATCAGGCGCTCCTTGATGAAGGCCCAGATGATGCGGGTCATCTCGTCGCCGTCGAGCTCGACGACCGGATTCAGGACTTTGATCTTGGCCATGACGCGGGGCTGCGGGAAAGGGATCGACTAGGATAGCGGCGCGTGGACCAGCCGCTTCGCATCGGGATCAGCGCCTGCCTCCTGGGCGAGGAAGTGCGCTACGACGGCGGGCACAAGCGGGACGATTTCCTGATGGGCACGGTCGCGCCCTTCGTGGAGTGGGTGAGCGTCTGCCCGGAAGTGGAGAGCGGCATGAGCGTGCCGCGCCCGACGGTGCGCCTGGAGCGCCCGCCGGCCGGAGCCGGCGCCGAGTTGCGCCTGATCGATCCGAAATCCGGCGCCGATCACGGACCGGCCATGCGCAAGTACTCGGTCCGCCGCGTGGCGGCGTTGGCGAAGGAGGATCTGGACGGTTACGTACTCAAGAAGGATTCGCCCAGCTGCGGCTTCGAGCGCGTGCGCATCTACAACCAAAGCGGCATGCCCGAGCGCAAGGGCGTCGGCCTCTTTGCTGCCGAGTTGCTGGAGCGACTGCCCTTGCTACCGGTCGAAGACGAAGGCCGCCTCAACGATCCCGGCATTCGCGAGAATTTTTTCACGCGCGTCTTCGCCTACCGCCGCCTCAAGGCCGCGCTGCATCCGCGCTGGACGGTCGGCGATCTCGTGCGCTTTCACACCGCCGAGAAGTCGCTGCTGATGGCGCACGACCCGCAGGCCTACCGCGAACTCGGGCGCCTGGTTGCGGGCGCGAAGGCGGTGCCGCGCGCCGAACTGGCCGAGCTCTATCCGGCCGCCTTCATGCAGGCGTTGAAGAAGATGGCCACGCCGCGCAAGCATCAGAACGTGCTGCAGCACATGCAGGGCTATTTCAGCGAGCAGCTCACGGACGGCGAGCGCGCCGAGTTGACAAGCTTGATCGAGGACTACGGCAACCGATTGGTGCCGCTGATCGCGCCGGTGACGCTGATCCGGCACTTCGTGCGCCGATTCGACGTGCAGTATCTGGCCGGTCAGAGCTATCTGGAGCCGAGCCCGAAGGAATTGATGCTGCGCAATCACGCCTGAGGCGGACGGCGGCGCTGCGGCGCGATCAGGCCAGGTCGCGGCGGTTCTCGGGTTTCAGCGGCACGTCGCTGGCAAGAATTCCTTCGTAGCAGGCGCGCACGCGCTCCAGATAATTCTTGAAGCGCGGCAGCCAGTCCATCGTCAGCGCCTGCGGGCCGTCGCACAGCGCGTGATGGGGATCGGGGTGAAAATCCACCAGCACCATCGAGGCGCCGGACAGCACGCCTTGTCCGGCGGCGTGGAATATTTCCGGCAGGCCGTCGGGCACGATGCGCAGGCGCCCGACCGAGTGGCTCGGGTCCACGCACACCGGCAGGCGCGTCTGCGCGCGCAGCACCGGCACGTGCGCGAAGTCCACCAGGTTGCGGTGCGGCTCGCCGAGGTGCGACTTCACGCCGCGCAGGCAGAAGACGATGTGCGGCTGGCCTTCGCTGGCGACGTACTCGACGGCGTTGAGCGATTCCTCGAGCGTGATGCCCATCCCCCGCTTGAAGAGCACCGGCAGGCGGGCCTGCTGGCCAGTCTGCTTCAGCAATTCGAAGTTCTGCGCGTTGCGCGTGCCGATCTGCAGCATCACGCCGGTGGCGCCGCCGCTCAGGTCGAGCGCGGCGAGGATTTCGTCCATCTGCCGCGCGTCGCAGATCTCCATCGCAATCACTTTCACGCCGTGGCGGCCGGCGGCTTCGAACACCCAGGGCAGGCAGTCGCGGCCCAGGCCCTGGAAGTCGTAGGGCGAGGTGCGCGGCTTGTAGGCGCCCATGCGCGTGCAGTTCAGGCCGTTGCTCGCCAATTCCTTCATCATGAGTTCGACGTGCTCCGGCGTGTCCACGGCGCACAAGCCCGCGCACAGCACCACGGAACTCTCGTCGAAGCGGACGCCGTTGTATTCGAATCCGACCTCGGCGTCGCCGCGGCCGTGGCGGCCGATGACGCGGTATTTGTGAGAGACGCGCACGACGCTGCGCACACCGGGCAGGTCGGCGAAGGTCTTCTCGGGCACCTTCTGGGTGTCGCCGATCAAGTGCACTTCGGCGACCGAGCCGCCCTGGCCCTCGAAGCGGTGCACGCGCGGTTGCACCCCGGCGAAGCGGCGCGCCTGCTCGACCACGAAGTTGACGGCCTCGGGCGGCGCGTTGGTTTTGAGGGTGACGATCATGATGCGTGGCCGGCCTGGTGCCGGCGCGAGAAGTTGAGGATCGCGCGGAACACCTCTTCCATGGCGGACGCGTCGAGGCCGAGCGCCTCGGCGCGGGCGCGGCGGGCGGCGAGCAGTTGTTCCTCGCGCTGCGGATCGCGCACGCCGCGGCCGGCGCCGGCCTTGGCGCGCCCGGCGCGCAGCGCCAGTTCGGCGCGCCGCGCCAGCAACTGCAGGAGTTCGGCGTCGAGTTCGTCGATCAGCTCGCGCGCCTCCTTCAGTTGCGGCGGCGTGCCTTCGGCGTCGGCGAGGCGCAGCGCGGCGCTCTCGGCGTGCGCGACTTCGTCCGCCTCAGGCGGAGCGCACAGCATCGCGTCGGTCACGATGAGCGCTTCGAGCAGGCGCGCGCGCGCCTCGGAGGCGTAGGGATTTTCGCGGTGCAGCGTGGCGAAGAGCTGGCCGGCGTCGGCGCGCGCGCTGCGTACGGTGCGGGCGATGCCGCCGACCGAGGGCGGCGCGCAAGGCACTTCGAGGTCGATGCCGCAGTCGAGGAAGCCCTTGGCGACGAAGAAGGCGAGCGCGTGCGTCGCGGCCATGGTCCGGTCGTGCTCCTCCGGATCCATGCGCAGGATTTCGCAACCGAGCGCGCGCCAGAAGTCCTCGGCGGCGGCGGCGGCCTGCGGGCGCGCCGGGCGCGGACAGACCACGGCGCGCAGCGGGCGCTCGCCGAGCGCCAGGCTCACCGGGCCGAAAAGCGGATGCGTCGCCGCCCATTCGCCCCGCGGGCCGAGCACCCGCTCGAGGTCCGCCACCGGGCTGGTCTTCACCGATCCGGCCTCGATGAGAAGTTGCCCAGGCTGGAGCAGCGGCTGCAAGGAGCGCAGTGCTTCCGCCGTCCGGGGCACCGGCACGCAGAGCAGCACGACGCCAGCGCCGCTCACGGCCGCGGCCAAGTCCGGCGCTGCCACCTCCGGCGGCGGCCGCCGCGCCGGATCCCAGGCCCGCACGGCCACGCCCAACTCCTGCAAGCGCTCCCCCACGGCACGGCCAAAGCGGCCGTAGCCGACGACGGCGACGGAGGAAGGGAGCACGGGGGGAAGCAACCCCCCACTATCGGGATGCTGGCCCAGACGGCTGGAGGGGGCGCCGGATGCTGCGGTGCCCGGCCTGCGGGCTCTTTGGCCCATTCCGGCCCGTCCGCGGGCCTCTTTCGGCTCCTCGGCGTCTTTCATCCGCAGCCGTCTGGGCCAGTATCCGCTCGGGGGCCTCTTACCTCTTC